>NZ_JAAKEA010000027.1:0-28767 GCF_011038935.1 Adlercreutzia sp. ZJ138
ATTTATCGTCTTCGAAATGTCTGCCTCACAGTATCCGGTTCTCAAGGTCCCTAACCTGCATAAGACCTGCTCTCTTTGGTCTTATCAGGGCTTGTGTTTGCTTTCGAGGTCTCCCCCGAAGCGCAAGATAGAACTTTACCCTCCCTGCACCTCCCCGTCAAGGAAAAGTTTTGAAAGAAAGCTACCACTCGCACACTTTGTCTTGATTTGAGCGTTATGCGGCCGTATTACCTGGGGATATGCTGCTCTTTGAAATGTTGGAGGAAATGTGAAGGTTTACATTGCCGCTCAATTTGGAAGGTTTTGCTCCCGTTTATTTCTGCCCTGAATGCTCGCCGCGGGCTCCATGACCGTGGCCATTGCCTTCTCCATGACCGTTACCAGCTTCGTGACCGTTACCGGCTGCCTTTTCTTGTTCCTCACTGTATGACAAGCCCTGTGCGGCAGCGAGATCGCGTAGTTCCCGCATGCTCATTGCTGAGCATTCGTCCATACTCAGCGAGTCGTCTGCTTCCACAAGCTGTTGGGCTATCTCATAGCGCCCCATGCTCATCCCGCACGCATGCGCGCTTTCATGCGTTTGCCTATCAGCACGCGAGCACGCCGTTTGACACGGGATCTTCGAAAAGCCTGTTTCGCTTTCGCGCTCAAGGCGGTCGGCTTGCTTGCTATTTCGTGCGGAAACGACTACGTCCACCATGGCATCTTCTGTAACGTAGGAGGAAAGCGCCTGGCTTTCGGCAAGGCGGTCAATTGCTGTTGTGTAGGAGCAGTGGGTAAGGTCGACCTCGTCAACGATTTCGCACCCTTCCTCATTTAAGCCCCGCGCGCTCACGACGACGCCAAAGCAGTTGACCGACAGCTCCAGCGAAGGATTCACATCAATGTCAACATACGCAGCGGGCGTGCAGTACGCCGTCGCACCTCCAAAGCACAGCACAACCAGCAACATACATGCAGCAATGGGGACGGCGAAACGTATGCGGCGAGCCGCAACGACGCGGTGACCACGCTTCGACACAACCGGCTCTTGTTCCAAATTTGAAAGCGAGCTTTCGCTCTTTCGCTTACTCTCTATAAAGGCAAGCGTGGTGCTTTTCACGGATTCGGGGGCGCAAACCTTAGCGAACGCATCCCGAACCTGCTGGTCGACATCGGTCATCGTAACGCCTCCCTCAATTGGCGCTTGCCGCGAGCAAGCCACGAATACACGGTATTCACCGGGGCATCAACCATTGTGGCAATTTCCGGCGCGGTGTAGCCTTCGCATATCGACAGGTACAGTGGGGTGCGCGGCGGGTCATCGAGACTCCGCATCACATTGACAACTTCACTCTCAAACGAAGCAGGCTGAGTCAACGGGTCAACTGGTGCCGGGATACTCTGGCTTCGACTATTATCAAGTGCCACAGTGCGCCGCGCGGCCGCCTTCAGCATGTCCTTGCACACGTTTGATGCCACACGGATAAGCCACGCCTTGCGATGCTCGTCCCCCTCAAACACTACGTCGTCGGCAAGCGCATACTTGAGAAACGTGTCTTGGAATGCATCTTGCGCGTCGGCGTGTGTATGAAAGCACAGCACGCACACGCGCCACACCTCATCGGCGTGGCGCTGCATCGTTTTTTCTATGTCGCGCGACTCCCTCATTGGCTAGCTCAGCGCGTCCTTACTTGCAAAGAGTCCAGATTAGCGGCGACAACCGTGACCGCCATGGTGTCCAGCGTGATGACCGCCGTAGACAGGACGATCAGGGTTGACAGCTTCTGCACGGTCGCAGACGCCGTTGCCGTCTTCGTCAACGAATCCTGAGTCAGCAGGACGATCGGAGCTGGCGGCTTCCGCACGATCGCAGACGCCGTCGTTGTTCTCGTCAACAAACGCGCCTGGTGCCCCTGCCGGGCAAGCTGCGACACATGCGGCACTGGCAGGCGCACACGTCCAATTCGCTGCCGCCGACGCAACCATTGGCACCATGACAGCAACTGCTAGCCCCACTGCGGCAATACCAGCGATTATCGTCTTTTTCATCGTCTTATCATCCTTTCGCGCACGTGCCCCGTAGCGAACGCAGGAAAACAGTCGCGCGGGACGACGCAAAAGGCACATCTGTTTCGATGTATCCTTACAATCGTCTCACTCAAGAGCATGCCCGCGTACCTTGGGACGCTGATTTTATCCTCTCATGAACAACACGAATGAGGACGGCACATCCTTGCAACGATTTTGACTATTTTCCGGTTGCTCACATGATGCCCACAAAACGCTTGAGTGTTACGCGAAACGGACGAACTTCTTTTTTCCTACCTGAATCTGCGCGCCAACAAGCGCGTCAGGCGGCAAGTTGTAGGACTTCGCGGCAACGGGTTGCCCGTTCAGCTTCACGGCACCCGCATCGATGAGCCGACGCGCCTCAGAAGCGCTCGGTGCCACGCCCGCGCTGACAAGCAATTTCGCGAAATACACCGTTCCGTCCGGCAACGGAGTCAGATCGGCCTCGTATACAGGCGCGTCCTCCGGAAAACCATGCTCCTTGAACTTGAGATCGAAGTCGGCCTCAGCTGCAGCGGCAGCTGCCTCGTCGTAGTACGCAGCCACAATGTTGCGCGCAAGTGAGCGCTTCACCTTATTGGGGTGCAGTTCGTCGGCGGCTAGCCCGCGCTCAATTTCGTCGATCTCATCAACGGGAACTGTCGATGCCAACCGGAAGTACTTCACCATAACCTCGTCGGGTACCGACATCAGCTTGCCGAACATGTCGGCAGGCTCGTCGGTGAGACCGACGTAATTACCGTAGCTCTTCGACATCTTCTTCACGCCATCGGTGCCTTCGAGCAGCGGCAGCGTGAGGCACACCTGCGGTTCGAGACCCATTTTTTCCATGAGCTCGCGGCCGGCGAGCAAGTTGAACAGCTGATCGGTGCCGCCGAGCTCAACGTCGGCTTTAATGACTACCGAATCGTACGCTTGCATGGTGGGATAGAGGAACTCGTGCAAGCCAATGGACTGGTTTGACGTATAGCGGTTGTGGAAATCGTCGCGTTCGAGGATGCGCGCCACTGTGAAGTTCGAGGTGATCTTCAATAGGTCTTCCATGCCAAGAGCAAGGATCCACTCGGAGTTAAAACGCAGCGTGGTCTTTTCGGGATCAAGCACCTTAAATGCCTGGTCAACGTAGGTTTGAGCGTTTGCTTTAATCTGCTCGCGCGTGAGCTGCGGACGCGTGGTGTTGCGCCCTGACGGATCACCAATGAGTGCTGTACCGTCACCAATAATGAGCGTAACCCGATGCCCGAGGTCCTGGAATTGACGTAGCTTACGCAGCGGCACCGCGTGCCCCAGGTGGATATCGGGGGCCGTAGGGTCGACACCCAGCTTGATGTTGAGCGGCGTGCCGCGCTTCAGCTTTTCGAGCAGGGCGGACTCGGGCACGATCTGAGCCGCGCCCGAAGCAATGATGTGAAGTTGTTCTTCCGGTGAAAGCATGGTTGTTTTTCCCTCTTCCGTTTACTGTGCGCGAACCATCATATACCAACTCGCCGCTGCGACCGACACCAAATCGCGCCGAACATCTGCGCACGGCCGTATTCCGCTTTCGCCGTTCGGCTTGCGGCATTCGACTTTCAGTTTGTGGTGTTCGCCGTTCGACTTGCGGTATTCGGATTTCCTGCCACGCCGCACGTAGTCAAAGCCGAATGTCCTACATCACCCCTCGGAACAAATGCCCTGTGGTTGCCCCTCGTGGTTTCGGAAACGCCGCCCCGCCATGCAGCGCGGCATCCAGCGCACGAACTGCGCGCGAGGTGGCCTTTGCGGTTTCTTCGGGCGTCATGAGTGTCGAATCGACCATGAACGCGCTGATACCCATGTCGATCAGGTCGGGAAGCGTATGTACGATGTCGAGCGACACGCCGTTGTACAGGTGCCCGCGGCCAAGTGCGTCTGACACCACCGGGAAATCGAACCCCTTGCGATCGGTCAGGTGATGGTGCACTTCTCGGCGGGGGCATTCATTGCAGCGTTCATTACACGGCCCCTGACTCATAAGCGGGCAGTGCTCGGTGATCATGAGTTCTTGCGCCCCAACAACAACGATACCTAAAGGAACTGTCGCGCCGCGGGCCATGTCGTCAAGCTGACCGAGCGTAAGCTCCGGCGACAGCCAGACGCGATGCGCCCCCAGTGTTGCAGCAGCCTGCAATGCGGCACGATTCGTTACTGGCACATGGAAGCCAAGTTCGGGAAGCGCACCTTCGTCATGCGCCCGAACGAGGTCGCCCAGCGAATCGGCGAACACAGGTTTGCCGGGTTTTACGTAGCGCCAGGCGTCAAACCCGAGTCGTTCCTCGCGCGTTCCTGGCACCGGGTCATGGTTGACGACCGGCAACGCGATGATGGCTCGCTTCGGATAGCCCGCCTGACCTGCCTGCGATAAGCGAACGCCTTGGCAGCTTGCCTCGCCCCGCTTGTAGTTGAGAGCAGGCACGTACACCGCCTGGGCTCCAGCACGCTTCGCCGCACGAGCGCACGCGGGATTTGTCGCCCATACGGCAACGAATGGCACGTCGTTGTCGGCTGAACACGCGGGTTGGAGCGGATAGGCGATGTGGGTGGCGTGGGTGGCGCGAGAATCGGCCCGATTGGCGGTGATCAGCAGATCGGATAGCGCATCAAGTGCGGCAGTGCGCAGCCGGTGTAGCTGCGAGAAGCCCATACCCACACCGTCGTCAAGATCGATTTCGAGCGATTCCAGACAGAAGGGCGTCTGACCCAAGCGATCAACATGCTCGCGAACCTCGTCTTCGGTAAGCGCCTTCGTGCGCGCCACTTCGACAACGCTCCCCTCGGCATGTCCGACAACCTTGCCCGCAACGCGCGGCTCACACGGGCTGAACTCGACGCGCGCGGGCTCGCCGAGACGCAACTGAACCTTGCCCACAACCGCAACGCGAGGCGAAAACGGATCGTCAACGAAGCGCGCTTCGGCACTGCGAACGCGAAACACCCGGTCGCCCTTCCCCACCGCGCGCTCGGGCTGCACAAACACGGTATTCTTCTCGAACCGCGCCGTTTGGTCGAGCACGTGTGCGAAATGCCCCTTGTTGGTCCAGAATTCGATGACGTCGCCTGGGACGAGTCGCACTTCAGAGGCAATAGCAACCCAACCGTCTCCAACACGCGACACGCGCCCCGCGAACACACCCCGGTTGTTGGGCCTGCCGTAGCTCATGATGTCGTTGCCACGATGCCCTTCCAGATATGCCGTGGTGAAGCCACGCGAGAACGCCTCGGACAGCGTACGACGTTCCTGATCGGTTGCCTTCGCACTCACCTCACCCGCCAACACACGATCGAGCACGCAACGGTAAACGCCCACCACCGCAAAAACGTATTCGGGCGACTTCATGCGGCCCTCGATCTTCAGCGACGATACACCTGCGCGCACCAACTGCGGCAGCACATCGATGGTGCAGAGATCCTGCGGCGACAGCAAGTGCTCGCCTGGGGCAGGAAGCGGGTCGGGATTGCTTTCGGCATGCAGATCGTAGGACAGCCGACACGCCTGCGCACACAAGCCCCGATTCGCCGAACGTCCACCAATAAGCGACGACATAAGACACTGTCCTGAATAGCACACACACAGCGCCCCGTGGGCAAAGGTTTCCACCTGCATTCCCAATTGAGCCGCAACGTCGGCGAGTTGCTCAATCTCGCCCATTGACAGCTCGCGAGCCAGCGTGACGCGACGAGCCCCCAACAGAGCGGCCGCTTCCAAACCGGCAATACTGTGAGTGTTCATCTGGGTTGAAATGTGCAAGTTCGCCTCGGGCACCTGCTCTTTCAAGCGGGAGGCCACGCCAATATCTTGCACGATAAACGCATCGGCCCCAGCGTTTGCCGCACGGCTCGCAACTTCGATGGCGCGGTCGATCTCGGAGGGTAGCACGAGTGTGTTCAGTGTCACGTACACCCGCACGTTACGCAGATGCGCATAGTCACACGCTTGAGCCAATGTATCGAGTGTGAAGTTCTCGGCGTTTCGCCGTGCGTTGAAAGCATCGAGTCCAAGATACACCGCATCGGCCCCAGCGGCCACTGCGGCATGAAGAGCGCTTGGCCCGCCAGCCGGTGCGAGCAGTTCGACGCGCCGTTCAACGCCGTCAACCACCTTGCTTGTCATGTATCGTTCCCCCATCGTTTTCCCGTGCAATTCCCCAAAAATGCCCGAGAACTGCGTCTTTCATGCTTTATTCTTATCGAATCGGCACGCGTTTCGCGCGCGTGCACAACGGTAATGCGGTCAACTTCAGAAATGGTAGTATAACGGAGCATGAAGGTACGCAGAAAACAGCGCGAAAAGCGCTCCCATGCCGTGCAATGGGGTCTTCTTGTAGCAGTACTGTCAGTCAGCCTGATCGCCTATTCCGGCGTACACGGGGTGCTGCGCATCATGGAGGGTTGGGCCGACGACCTGCCTGACGTCTCGTCGTTCGATTTTGCCAGCCACGCTGAGGAATCGACCATGTGGGCAGCGGATGGCACCACAAAACTCGCGCAATTCCAACTTGAGAAACGCGATCCGGTAACGCTTGACCAGGTGAATACTTACGTAACGCAAGCAACTATTGCCACCGAAGATTCCCGCTTCTACGAGCACGACGGCGTGGACATCATGGGTATCGCGCGCGCCGTGCTGAACAATCTGCGCGGCGGCGATATGCAGGGTGCATCAACGATCACACAGCAGCTCGTGCGCAACACGATCCTATTCGACGAGATGGACGACATCTCGCTCAAGCGCAAGATTCGCGAAGCGACGCTGGCGCTGGAAATGGAAAAACGCTTTTCCAAAGACGATATCCTGCTCATGTACCTAAACACCATCAACTACGGCGATGGCTGTTACGGCATTCAGGCAGCAGCACAAAACTACTTTCAGGTAAACGCGAGCGACCTGACGTTGACGCAGGCAGCAACGCTTGCCGGTATCCCACAGTCACCGACGTACCTCAACCCCAAGGAAAACCCCGACGCATGCCTTGAACGACGCAATATCGTGCTCGACCGAATGCTGAGCGTTGGTGACATCACACAAGAGGAACACGATGCGGCAGTTGCTGAAGAGCTGAATTTGAACCCTGCGCCCGACGCGCGTATCGACGGCATAACCGCGTTCCCGTACTTCACCAGTTACGTGCGCGATTTGCTGCTTGACGAAAACAATGGCTTCGACGTGTCATACGAGGACCTGTTCGCAGGCGGCCTCACTATCCACACCACACTTGATCCTGTTATGCAGGAAAAAGCCGAGCAAACCTGCGCAGAGCAGTGCGCGCAGATGGCCGACAACCTAGAAGCGGCGTTGGTAGCGATCGACCCTGCGACCGGGCACATTCTGGCACTGGTAGGCGGCAAGGATTTTGACGCCAACCAGTTCAACATCGCGACACAGGGCGGACGCCCTGCCGGTTCGTCATTTAAGGCGTTCACACTGGCAACCGCCATCGAAGAAGGCATTGATCCCGACACGCTTATCGACTGCACAAACCCACTGAAGATGGAAACAGGTGATGAGCTGTACAACTACGGCAAACAGGACCAGGGTATTCGGTCCATCGCCAGCGCAACAGCCGTGTCATCAAACACTGGCTATTACCGTCTCATCCAAGAAGTCGGCTCGTCGCAGGTAGTGAACATGGCTCACCGGCTGGGTGTAACCTCTCCGTTGAGCAACCTTCCCATCATTACGCTGGGCACCGAAAACACCACGCCGCTGGAGATGGCCGAGGCGTACTCGTCGTTCGCAACCGGCGGCACACACCGCAAAGCCATCGCTATCACACGCATCGAGAACAGTGATGGCGAGGTACTCTACGAAGCGCCCGACACCAGCGAGCGCGTGCTTGACGAAAAGGTAGCCGGCGCGGTGACCAAGGTGCTGCGCGGCGTGTTCGAGTCACCGGAAGGGACAGCATACGGCTTCGGCTTGGCAAGTGGGCAGCCCGTGGCCGGCAAGACCGGTACCGGTACCGACTGGCGCGATCACACGCTGGTGGGCTACACCCCCACCCTGTGCTGTTCGGTGTGGATCGGCGCGCGCGACTACAGCCCCACCGATGAAAACCTTACCTGCAACTGGCTGTGGAGTACGTTCATGAGCCGTGCGCTCGAAGGAACCGAGATCACCAACTTCCCCGATGTGGAAGACCCGAAATACAACAACAACTTCAATGAGAAACAGAAAGAGCTTACCTCAAAAGCAGCTGAGAATGCACCAAATACGAGTGGAAAAACACTTGATGAGGCTAAGGAGCTCCTGAACTCGTACAAGACGTCGTACGTCGAAGAATACTCCGATTCGGTGCCTGCTGGCACGGTGATCAGCCAGTCCGTGCAAGACGGGAAAATCGTAGTGGTGGTATCGAAGGGACCCAACCCCGATGCGCAAGGAACGGATGACCCGAACGCACCCGACGATGAGGGCAACGATACAGAATCGGGAGACCCGAACACCTCTGGAGAGTCAGCGCAACCAGCAAGCACGTAACGCACCTGATCGAAGCAGCGCCAGAATCGTGCGCATGCTCGGCGCACCATCGCAAAGCGGGTCGGCAATTTGCCGACCCGCTTTTCTGCCACTTACAGAGGGGAATACTGATTCATTCCCTAGCTGAAACGCACTATTTCTTCGCTGCAGCTGCGTTGTCACCTGACTGAAGCAGGCCGATTCCTTCGTCATATTTGCTCTTGATCTGGGAGATTCGGTTGTCGTACGAAGTCCAATCGAACGGATTGTCCGCAGTTGCCGATTCTATTTCGGTATACAGAGCAATGTAGTCGTCAAGTGCCTCTTTTAGTGCGTTCGTTCCGTCAACATAGGAAGTCTGAATATCTTCCAATCCTTCAGGCGCTTCGATTTTCGCCAACTCGTCGAGTGCAGCGTAGGCATTGTCAGCTTGCGTGCGCATGTTCACGACATCGCCGCGCGACACGGCATCGATGAAACTACCGAGTTTCGCCTCCAGGCTTTCCATGCTCTGATTTACCTGGGCCATATAGTCGCGATTCGCCTGCTGCGCTTGCTCGCTTTCGCTCGGCCCCGTTGTGCAGCCAGACAATGCAGCAAGCAACAGCACGCCTGCACAAGCGAAGGCGATCACGTTCTTTCGCAAGAGCATCGTTCTCATGAACCTTTCCTCCTTTGCAGCTGACAGGCGATCCCCTTCGATGTTTGGGCCCTGCGCACTGCCGTGCGTTTTATACATTCCGTTACCTATACGCTAACATGCCACCCACAACATCACGTGATGGGTGCCATACCTCACTCGTTGGCGAGAATATGTTTACCAAGCGCCACGCCATACGAGCAGCCGTCGATACCGACCTGCCACTTTCCGCTTGCGGCTCTTCGTCCGGCTCGGTAAGCGCTGCCGGGCTTCCCGGATCAGGGTTCGTGGGTTCAACCGGAGTGACGGGATCAACCGGAGTGGCAGGATCAACTGGAGTGACGGGATCGACCGGAGTGGCAGGATCAACCGGAGCAACCGTAGGATCATCGGTAGTGGAAGGATCGTTCTCGCCGTCCTTCTTTTCGTCATCCGCTTCGTCGTCTTTTTTGTCCTCACCCTGAGAACCCGACCAATACCCACTGCCAATGTGGTATTTGGCATCATTGTATGGTTTATACGGAGGATCGTCCGCCGTAGGGAACGCGCGCACAGGGTCGCCACCCCACACCGCACCCACGAAATCCATGAACACGTCGACGCACATGCTGTGATGTGGCATGACATTTTGGTTGCTGGGGTCACCCACCCATACACTTACGGCGATTTGCGGAATGGTGCCCGTAAACGTAATGTCCCGAGAGTTTTCGCTGGTACCTGTTTTGCACGCCACCGGCTGCCCGTTCGGCAAGCTATACCCCGCGCCCGTGCCCTCGTACGACAGTACCGATTGCATGGCGGTAGCGGCAGCATATGCAACCTCGGGGGTAAGTGCCTGATCGCCTTCGGGATTTGTGTTATCAATGACCACTGCACCCTTGCGATCGTAGATTTGCAGCACCGGCTGCGGGTCGTAATGCTTGCCGCCGCTAGAAATGGTGGCGAAGGAATTCGCCATATCAAGCGGCGTAACGTTGGCCACGCCAAGTGTGAGTGAAGCTCCTGCGCCCGACGAGCGCAAATCGCTTGTGATGCCCATACGCTCTGCAACATCGATAACGCTGTTGGTACCCAAGCTCGAGATAAGACGAACGAAACCCGTGTTCGATGACACGGCAAACGCCCTGGTTATACTACGCGTGCCGTAGTTGATGTTGTCGATGTTTCGCAGGGTGTACCCATCAACGGTGGCCGGCGATGAGCAATCGACGTTGGTGGTGTCGGGATCGATGCCACGCTCAATAGCGGAAACCAGCGTGAACGTCTTAAAGGCAGAACCACAGGGCCTGCCCCCGTCGGTACCTTCACCCGTTGCGAGATTCAACTCTTCTTCGTCGTAGTTCGAACCGCCCACCAGCGCTTTCACGTAACCCGTACCCGGCTCAACGGCAGCGATGGCAACTTCCATACTGTCATCGAGCGTCGTCCGCTTCTTGGCAGCGGCGCGCTCGGCCTGCTGCTGCACATTCACATCAAGCGTGGTGATAACCTTGAGACCACCCTTAAAGATTTCGGCAGTGGAATACTTGTACGGCCCATTTTCGTCCATGAGCAGATTGCGCACATAGCTCGTGAAGTACGGGTAAGCAATAAGCCCGTCGTCGGACTGCTCCGTGGGATTAAGCACAAGCGGCTCTGCTACCGCCGCATCGTGTTCTTCCTGCGTGATATAGCCATTGCTCAGCATGCGATCGAGCACCAAATTGCGGCGCGCAACACACTGCTCAGGGTTGTCGATGGGATTGTTATACGTGGGCGACTGAGGAATGCCAACGAGCGTGGCGGCCTCGGCAAGCGTGAGGTCGCTGGCGCTCTTCGAGAAGTAGCGCTTCGATGCCGCCTCGATTCCATACGCACCCGAACCGTAGTTGATGGTGTTTAAGTACATGAGCAAGATGTCTTCTTTCGAGTACACCTGCTCGAGCTTCATCGCCAGATAGATTTCGCGTACCTTACGCTTGTAGGAGATTTCGTCCATCTCGCTCGACAGAATAGTGTTGCGCACAAACTGCTGTGTGATAGTCGATGCACCCTCGCGTTCGCCGCCGGTGAGGTTGTTCACCGCAGCGCGCGCAATGCCTGCTAGGTCAAACCCGGCATGATCATAGAAACGTTCGTCCTCGGTAGCCACCGTGCCTTCGAGGACATACGGACTCACCTGGTCGATACTGACCGGCTCGCGCCATTCAAGCTGAAATTTCGCAAGCAGCGTTGCTCCGTCGCTCGCGTACACCTCGGTAGGAAGCGCTGCGTTGTACGCGCTCGCATCTTCGTAATCGGGAAGATCAGTCAGCCACGAAGACCCCAGTGCATACACGCCGACACTCAGCGCCACAATAACACCGAAAATAACTGCGATAACCGAAAGAACGCCAGGAGACGCATGTTTCTTCTTGACGCCGCATCTGTTCTTGATTGCCCGTGATGCCATGCACACCTCCCTTTAGGTAGCAACCACCATTGTATCATCGGGGCGTGCAGTCACCTCAAACAACACGAGTTCGTTGAAAAACAGTAAGGAGACCCATCCCTTTTGTGGCGGATCTCCTTACGGAAGCTCGTTAAAACGGCATGCCGAGCCAAACGATGAGCAGCATCACACAGGTTTCAAACGCCCTGCGACTGCGCTTCTAGCGGCACCGTAAGCGATTGATAGCGGCTTCGATACGAGCGGATGCCTCGGGCGACTCCGCCACGATGAGAATGGTGTTGTCACCAGCCACCGTGCCGAGCGCACCATGCAGGTCGGCCTTATCAAGTGCCGCCGACACGCCCGCCGCGCCGCCCGAGAAGGTTTTCACCACAACCAAGTTCCCAGCGACGTGCACTTCCTCAACCAATTCCGACACCATGCGCTGTAGCCGCATTTCCTCTGGTAGCACGTAGTATCCTTCACGCGACTTCACCAGACCCATGTCCATGATGTCGCGAGAAATGGTCGCTTGTGTACAGTCGTATCCTGCTTTTTGCAGGTGGTCGGCAAGATCGCGCTGCGTCTTGACGTTATTCACCCGAATGATGTCACGAATGACATCGTGACGTTGCTGGCGTTTCCTCATAGCGTCTACCCCTTTGCGCTTGTTCCCTCCGACAATCTATCCCAGCAATTCTCCCAACGCTTCAACCAGCGCATCGACATCGGCTTCCGTACAAATGAGCGGCGGTAGGAACCGAAGCGTGCTCGGACCGGTTGCGTTCAGCAGCAGTCCTTTACCAAGCGCCCTGCTTACCACGTCGGGAGCAGAAACCCCCTCGCGCAGATCGGCGGCGTTCATCAGGCCGAAACCACGAACCTCAACCACGCCGGGAAGCGACGCCAAACGCTCGCGCATGTACGCGCCCACACGCAGCACGTTTTCGGCAATGGCTTCATCGCGAATGGTGCGCAGCACCGCCAACGCCGAGCTGACCGCCAAGTTGCTGCCGCCAAACGTGGTTCCATGATCGCCCGGCTCGAACGCCGCAGCCACGCTGGCTCGTGCGGCGCACATACCCATGGGGAACCCCGATGCGACACCCTTCGCGATGGTCACAATATCGGGCACCACACCGAAGTTCTGGAACCCAAACGGCTTGCCAGTACGGAAGATGCCGCACTGTACCTCATCACACACAAGCAGCGCGCCGCGCTCAGCAGTAAGACGACGGGCTGCCTGCATAAACTCGGGCGTGGCGGGGTGTACGCCGCTTTCGCCCTGAATCGGTTCAAGCATAATAGCGCAGATGGAGTCGCCCTGCTGCTCGAACAACTGCTCGAGCGCCGCAATGTCGTTGAGCGGCGTGGCAACAAACCCGTCGGGCAGAGGCATGAACGCTTCCTGCTTGACCGGCTGTGCGGTAGCAGCAAGGGTTGCCAACGTGCGACCGTGGAAACTGCGCTCCATCACAACGATCGTACGCGGCGCTGCAGCAAACGCCTGTGCCTGCTTGCCTGGTTCCGCCTGTGCTGCGGCGCGTTTGCGTGCATACAGACGAGAAAGTTTGATAGCGCATTCATTCGACTCTGCGCCGGAATTACTGAAGAAGCTTTGCCACACCTCCTGATCAGCTTCTTCGACACCAACGTTCATCAGGTCGGAAACCATCTTGGCGACTTCGCCACGGTTCTCGATGTAATAGTAGTTACTCACATGGACGAGTTTGTGCGCTTGCTCACTTAAAGCATTAACCAATGCAGGATGACAATGCCCTAAGCTGCACACGCCGATACCCGCAATGAAATCGAGTAGCTGGTTGCCCTCGGAATCGACGACACGCATGCCTGCGCCCTCGACCAGTTGCACCGGCTTGCGGGCGAACGTGCCCATGACATATTCGGATTCCAATGCGCGTTGTTCTGCGAAACCCATGTTCTCTCCTATCAATACCGGCACCTCAAACGGCGCTTATGGCGAATTCCTCAACGTGTTTCGGCGCGCATCGCCGAAACACTCCTACCCTTCGGATGCGATCGAGTTCTCCGACAACTTCGCTGCAAAACTCCCCAGCGGATGTGCATCATTCTTGCATGCTTCATCGGTGGCATGGATGGTCGTGCCAGCACCCGTAGAAGTCATGATCTCGAGCAGCAGCGAGTGAGGCGTGATACCGTTGATGATGTGAGCGCGGAACACGCCGTTTTCCAGCGCATGGATGCACGAACGCAACTTCGGAATCATGCCCGCCGACACCACGTTGTTCTCAACAAGGTACTGCGTTTCGAACAACGTGAGGTTTGAAATGAGTGAGTCTTTGTCTTCGAAGTTCTCATACAGGCCGTCGACGTCGGTAAGGAAAATGATTTTGTGTGCGCCGATGGCCGCAGCCACGTATCCCGCTGCCATGTCGGCGTTTACGTTGTAGAAGCCACCGTCCTCGCCGAGTGCAACAGAAGCAATGACCGGGATGTAATCGCCCTCGATGAGATCTTCTACCAGGTAGGAATTGATGCGGGTGATCTGACCGACGCGCTGTAACTCGGGGCTCATCTGCTTGGCAATGATCGTGCCACCGTCGGCACCGGAAAGTCCTACCGCAAAGTTGCCGTGGGCATTCAAATCGGCAACCAAATCTTGATTGACCTCGCCCATGAGTACCGTGCGCACCAAATCCATAGCCTCGGGCGTGGTAACGCGCTGACCGTCCTTGAACTCAACCGGTAACTGCATGCGCTCCATAGCTGCACTGATGGCCTTGCCGCCGCCATGCACGATAACCGGATTGATGCCGATGATCTTCATGAGTACGATGTCGGCCATAACTTTCTGACGCAGCTCTTTGTCGACCATGGCCGACCCGCCATACTTGATGACAACGGTTTTGCCCGTGATGTTCTTGATCCACGGCATCGCCTCAACCAAAACCTCGGCTGCGTCGTTGGATACGCCCAGCGGGCGCGTGTGCTTTGCGTACTTCATGAACGGTAATCTCCATTGATCGTAATGTACTCATGCGTGAAATCGCACGTCCAGATGGTGGTTTCGCACGAACCTTCGCCCAGGTCGACGTCTAGTACGATTTCGGGGTCTTCGAATCGGCGAAGTGCTTCGTCTTCGTCGAAGGCAACGGTCAAACCGCGCCTACACACGGGCATGCCCATGATGTCGATGGAAGCGTTTTCCTGGCGGAAGACCGCACCCGACTTGCCGATGGCGGCAGCAATGCGCCCCCAGTTGGCGTCGTGCCCGCAAATGGCGGTTTTCACCAGCGGGGAATTTGCAACGGCACGAGCAGCCAGATCGGCATCTGCTGGGGTTGCCGCACCCGCCAGGTTCACGGTAACAAGCTTGGTTGCGCCCTCGCCGTCGGCAGCCATTTGGCGCGCCAGGATCTCGCATACGGCAATAAGGGCTTGCTTGAAGCGGCAAAGTGCCGGTGAACCAATGGTAATAGGGGCAGCACCGGCGGGAGCAGCGGCGCCACTTGCCAGCACGTAGCACGAATCGTTGGTGGACGTGTCGGAGTCGACTGTCACCTTGTTAAAGCTCACATTCGCCGCTTCAACGAGCGCTTCATGCAGTGCATCGGGAGACACAGGTGCGTCGGTAGTGATGGCCGATATCATGGTGGCCATGTTGGGCATGATCATGCCCGAGCCCTTCGCCATGCCGCCCACGGTAAACGTGCAACCCTCGTAACCAATGCCATCGCCGGAAAAGCGCACCGCTGCCTCTTTCGCAACGGTGTCGGTGGTCATAATGGCACGCGCCGCCTGAGCGCCGCCCTCGGTAGAAAGCACACGCACAGCATCGGGCACGGCCACACGGAACGGCTCGAGCGGCAAATGCACGCCAATGACGCCGGTGGAAGCCACCATGACCTCGGACGCTGGGCACCCAACCGCATCTCCCACGATGCGCGCGGATTCGCGCGCGGCTTGCAACCCGGGCTCACCGGTAGCTGCATTCGCGTTGCCGGAATTTACCACCAAAGCGCGCGCGGTACCGTACCCCACATTCCCAAGCTGCTCGCGACACACGATAACGGGTGCGGAACAGAATACATTTGTGGTGAACACGCCCGCACACGCGCATGGTTCATCGGCTACCAACAGGGCCATATCAAGACGCTGCGGGTCTTTGCGGAAGCCGGCGTGCACACCGCATGCCCGAAAGCCCTGCGCTGAGGTTGCTCCTCCTTCGATATGCTCGATGGCGGGGTCGGCTTTGGCACTGCGGCCAAGGCGAAGCGGGGCAACCTGCTCCGTTGTCTGATTCGCGTTTTGTTCGGCCATGCAATCCTCTCCTTACTGTGGCTTGCGACAACCGCCACAGGCCACGTGCGCCCGATTTCGCGGCACGCATCAACTCCAAGCGCTACCCAACCGGCACGGCAACTGGCTCGAGCGCACGCGTTTCGGGCAAACCCAAAACGATGTTTGCGCACTGCATCGCCTGATCGGCAGCGCCTTTCCCGATATTGTCGATAGCCCCGACTGCAATGAGCACGCCAGCGCGATCGTTTACGGCCACACCAATGTGCGCGTAGTTCGACCCCGCCACCGAAGAGGTTTTCGGCATCTTGCCTGCTGGTAACACACGCACGAACGCACTGTTGCGGTAGAACTCGCTATACACCTCGACCGCTTCCTCGGTGGTTCGGGGGGCGCCCGACGCCAGCGGAATGTTCACCGTAGACAGCAGCCCGCGATTGAGCGGGGCCAAATGCGGTGTGAACACAAGCCTGCCCTCGATCCCTAAGATCTGCTCGATCTCGGGGGTGTGCCTGTGCGTTGCAACACCGTACGCTTCGAGGTTTTCGTCGGCAAAGCAGTAATGGGTGCGTGCGGTTGCCTTCTTGCCCGCACCGGTTACGCCCGAAATGGCGTCAACCACCACAGCACCAGCATCCGCCAGCATGCCCGCACGAATAGCCGGTGCGGCCGCAAGCGACGTGGCTGTCGGATAGCATCCCGCGCACCCCACCAGCACACCTTCGCCCTGTGCCCTGCGCGCCGCAACACGCGCCAAGTCATCAGGGAACAGTTCGGGCAGACCAAAGGCCGCCTGAGCGAGCAGATCCGTTGCGGTGTGAGGGGTCTTGTACCACTGCTCGTAGACTGCAGGGTCTTTCAGTCGGAAGTCGGCGGAAAGATCGATAACCACTGCCCCGCGGGCAACCAAGCGGGGTGCCATGGCAAGCGCCGCCGTATGAGGAACGGCAAGAAACACCAGTTCGCATTCATCGAGCTTTGGGTCGTCATGCGTGGTATACGCAAGATCGGTTACCCCGAGAAACGCCGGGTACTCGTCGGCGACGCGCACGCCCGCAAGCTCATTCGACGTAACGACAGTAAGCTGCAAGTCGGGGTGCCGAAGCGCCACGCGCGTTAGCTCGACCCCTGCAAAACCGGCAGCCCCCACAATACCCGTGGTAATGGACATAATGGCTCTCCTGTCTCTCATGGCGCGCATGCCAAGCGCGCCCAACTGCATCGCCACACGCTTCTTTCAACGTGCGCTTCGTTTGTTTTTGGGCGATTGCACAAAAACAAACGCGACGCAAGACTCGTATATCTTACGGCTGAATATGCAGGTTCACAAGAAGTTGAAGCGAAATAAACAGCGGAATTGCTTTCATTTCGCCGTGAATGTCACATCAGCCACGTACCAGCTGCATCCGCAATGCCCCTCGCCCGCGCCGCACGAGCTGCGCACCCGCACGAAACCGAAAGCGGGCGCGCTTGATTACGATAGCGTAACCTTCAAGAAAAAACGAGCGCATGGCGATGCGGTTTGAGACGCTATTGCAGTACCATGTGCCAAAACAACTATCGCGCACCGAATGCGCACCTGCGCATGGAAAGAGACGGCATGATATCGCAACGCAGCACGGCACCGAACACGCCGAACCAACCGGCCAACGCGACGAGCCAACCCGCGCGCGAAGACAACATTCGCGCCATTGTCAGCTACTTCGAAAGCGGCATCAAACCGCATGAAACGCTGGGAAACGTCGGTATTGAACTTGAGCACACGATCGTACGGCACGACCTGTCCCCCGTGCCGTACAGTGGCGACGCTGGCGTGGCAACTGTGCTTGAGGCGCTGTCGAAGGACTACCCTTGCATTACTCGCGACGAAGCAGGTGACATTTTGGGTGTCGCACGCGCAGGCGAGAGTATCACTATTGAGCCGGCGGCGCAGATTGAGTTGTCCGCGGGACCATTTGCTGATCTGCATCGGGCACGCGACGTTTTCGACAACTTCGAAGCGACGCTTGACCGTGAACTTACGCGCATTGGCGCACAAGCGCTGGCAACGGGATATCATCCCACGGCACGCGCGCTTGACTTAGAGCTCATTCCCAAACGCCGCTATGAGCTGATGAACACGTACTTGAGTGCCACCGACACATGCGGCCCATGCATGATGCGCGGCAGCGCATCGACCCAAGTATCTATCGATTACATAAGCGTTGATGACTGCCTGCGCAAACTGCGACTCGCGTGTACAATTGTGCCAGTGCTGTCGCTTATCTGCGACAACTCACCGGTATTTGAAGGTGTTCCGCGCACGAAAAAGCTTGTACGCACACACATTTGGAATCATATGGACGCCGACCGCTGCGGCATTGTACCTGGCGCGCTGTCGACGTCGTTCACGCTTGAAGCATACGCCGCCTACATCCTAGACACACCAGCCATCCTCGTGCAAGACCCTACCACGCGCGAGTGGGTGGCCGACGCTCGCACGTTCGGCGAAATCTACGCAACGCGCAGTATGGAGCGCGCCGATGTGGAACACGCACTGTCGATGTTTTTCACCGACGTGCGCCTAAAAACCTATATCGAAATTCGGCCCGCAGACACCATGCCTGTGCCCTATGCAATAGCATACGCCGCCCTGATAAAGGGGCTATTCTACAACGAGCACAGCCTTCGCGCACTTGAACTACTCATCGGCGAGCCAACCGAAGAAGACGTCGTGCGCGCAAAGCGCGAGTTGATGGCGCACGGCTATGAGGCACGTGTGTATGGGAACTGCGTAGCCAACATCTGCGACGACTTGCTCGCTATCGCACACGCCGGCTTGCCTGACGACGAACGTGAGGTCATCGAACCGTTGGAGACCCTTGTCGAAGCGCGCACCACGCTTGCCGATATAACCGAGCAAACGGGCTTCCTGCGCGCCGACAGCTCGGTGCACGAAGTTGAGCAGCGAACAAATTAAGGAGCCGTGGCGAAAGCGCTGAATTTCGATGTCACACTGCTTGAGGTGCGAAATCTGCGCTAGACTAGGTGCGCATCAATCACACGTTGCGCATTGTCGCGTGCGAAACGAACGCGATCACCGCGCAGAAGGAGCCGTTCATGAGCAATGAGGGCAAGAGAGTCAAGGCACACTACACCGGCACGCTTGATGATGGGACGAAGTTCGATTCGTCGCTCGACCGCGGCGAGCCCATCGAGTTTACCTGCATGGCAGGACAGATGATTAAGGGATTCGACGCAGCTGTTAAAGACATGACTGTCGGCGAGACGAAAACCGTACACATTGCTGCAGCCGACGCATACGGCGAGTACGAACCAGCCAAAGTTCAGCACATTCCTGCCGCGCAGGTACAAGGAGCCGATCAGCTGCAGGATGGGCAGCGCTTCTTCTTGAGCGGACCCATGGGACAGCCGATCGCGGCAACGCTTAAAGATGGCATTATCACGGTTGATTTGAACCACGAACTTGCCGGCAAGGATCTCAACTTCGAGATCACCCTTGTAGAGGTTGCCGACTAAGGAAGCACCGAACACGAGTGCTCCTTTAATCGAGGAAGGCGAACTTAGCGAAAACTAAGTTCGCCTTCCTCGTATTTGTCTAACGTTTATGCCGAAGTGAAGACGATAGGATAGCAGAACAGCAAAAGACGGTGATCAAGCCGCAATCCAAGCGCAACTGATTGTCTAGCCGATTCGCGTTATTCGATGTCGGCTATGCCGTAGTGGCGCTGTACGATGTCGGCCGCATCGCGCACGGCCGACAAGCATGGCCTGCTGGCGTAGTAGTCATCCGTGCGCACCGCCGGTTCGGCAAGGTCTTCACCTGGTGCAAGTCCCAGCATCTCGCGGCACACGTACGATCCTTGCCGTGCTTTGAACTCGCCGATCAGCTGCTGGGTAGTTCCGTACAGGGCAACCTTACCTTCCTTTTCGGCAGGGTTGTCGTAGCCATCCATGCACCCGATGACGAGCGTCATGCCCGATACGGCCCCGCACACTTCCCGCAGCTTGCCAAACCCTGCACCAAACGCGCTTGCAAAGCGCACCGCCTGATTAAGGTTCATTCCCGCCACGTCACAAAACGCACCAAACACCGACTGACAGCAGTTATATCCCTGTTTGAATAGCTCTTCGGCCTTATCAGCCCTCGTTTTCATAGCTTCCCCCTTCGTCGTTTTCGTACGCGCGGTGCGCAATCAACAGAGCGCACAGCACGCGCCATCGGCGGCGCGCACCGCCGAAACCGCGTACTACCAGGATATAAGCTCACAGCCGTCTTCGGTCACCACCAGCTGAACCTCCCATTGCGCCGACAAGCTGCGATCCTTCGTTCGCACAGTCCAGCCGTTCGGATCGGACATATCGATATCGTGCTTGCCAGCATTGATCATGGGTTCGATGGTAAACACCATGCCCGGCACAAGCACCATGCCCGTACCAGAGCGACCCACGTGACTGACGAACGGGTCTTCGTGGAACTCGAAACCGATCCCGTGCCCACCAAACTCGCGCACCACCGAGAAGCCGCACTTTTCAGCGTGCTTCTGCACAGCCTCGCTCACGTCACCTAAGAAGCCCCAGGGTTTCACGGCGGCGATACCCGCCTCCATGGCGCGCTTGGTTTCCTCAACTAGACGGCGAGCCTCGTCGGACACCTCGCCGATACAAAACATGCGCGACGAATCACTGTAGTAGCCGTTAAGGATGGTAGAGCAGTCGACGTTAACGATGTCGCCCTCTTGCAACACGTCTTCTTTGCAGGGAATTCCGTGACACACCACTTCGTTGATGGACGTACACACGCTTTTCGGATAGCCCTCGTAGTTCAGGTCAGCCGGCGTGCCACCATGTTCAACGGTGTAGTCGTAAATCCACTGGTCGATTTCCTCGGTGGAAACCCCCGCCTTGATGCGTTCGCCCACCAGGTCAAGCACACCGCGGTTGATTTCCGCACTGCGCTTGAGCGCTTCGATATCGGCGGGCATCTTCAGCAAATCGCGGCTGGGGACTTCGAAACCGCGGCTGTAGAGGTCTTGCAGTCGCTCATCGAAATCGTGGTGGCACTTTTTGTACTTCTTCCCGCTACCGCACCAGCATTCGTCGTTGCGACCGGGAACCGGCAACCTATCGTACATGGGAATCACCCTTCTGATCGCTGCTCGGGCTACGTTGCGAAGCGCAACCCGATCGCGCCTAGGACTTCCCGGGCGCGTGGGTTCGGTTTGCCTCATTGTACCGCCTTTCATACGCGCGCACAGTTAGGCTAAGCATACTTTCATAAGCTATCGAATGAAGCTAAACAACGCTTTCGGCTCGGGCGTTGGTGCAGGAAGGCCGTTTTCGCGACCCAACTCGAGCAGCTTCAGCAACCACGCCATGTTCACACCAATACCCCGCATGACGCTTAGGCCCTCTTCGTCCTGTGCGGCTTCACCAGGCAAGCGACCAAAGCAATCGTTCCAGTACGAAGAGGGCACCATGATCATGTTATTGATACCAATGTACTTGTTCATCATATCGTAGCTGGTCGTGCATCCCGCGCGGCGTGCCACCGCAACGCAAGCGGCCGGTTTGTATGCCATCTTGGCACCACCTGCAAAAAACAGCCGATCCATAAACGAAACCATGTTGCCATTCGGGGATGCGTAGTACACCGGCGTGCCGAACACATAGCCGTCGGCATCCTCGAGCTTCGCAAGAGCATCGTTTACCACATCGTCGAACACGCAGCGACCACTGCTCGCGCACTTGCCGCACGCAATACAGCCGCGCACCGGCTTTACGCCCACGTTTATGACTTCCGTCTCGATTCCCTGAGCGTTCAGTACGCCCGCGATCTCAGCAAGCGCCACACCCGTGTTCGATTTCGGACGCGGGCTGCCGTTAAACATCAAAACCTTCATGCTTTCCCCCTTTGGGTTGTTTTCTTTCATGCGACGTTTCGACACTCGGTGAAGCGGGGCTGTTACAAGCAGCCCCTTCAGCACCCACGTGCGCATTCATCGCTTGTCACCCGTTGCTAGCCGCGAACTTCGGCTTTCGTCGCGCCACACACCTTCTGTACCAGCTTGGCGTGCGCACGCTCCACTTCCTCGCTCGTAAGCGTGCGATCGGCTGCGCGGTACGTAAGCGCATAGGCCATGGATTTTTTGCCCGCGCCCACGCGTTCGGCGTCGCGGTACACGTCGAACAACTGAACGCTTTCCAGCAGCTTGCCGCCAGCGCTGGTCATAACCTGCGTCATGCGCTCGTGCGTAACTGATTCGTCCACCACGAATGCCTGGTCGATGGCAACCGCGGGGAACGTGGGCACGTCGACGTACGGACGCGCAGGGCAAGAAGCCTTCACAAGCGCATGAACATCAAGCTCGAAAGCGACCACCGGCGCCTGCGCTTCGAAGTCAGCAACAGCAAGCGGATGGATTTCGCCAACCCATCCAAGCGACGTACCACCTGAAAGCACTTCGGCGGCGCGTCCCGGCTGCAAATGCGGAGCGTCATCGGACGACATCGCCTTGAAACGCAGTTTCGGCAGCGCCAACTCGCGCGCGAGGTTTTCCACAACGCCCTTGCCGTCGAAGAAGTCAAACGCAGCTGGAGTGTTGTTCCACGATGCATCACCCATAGCGCCTGCCAGCACGCCCGCGAGCTTCTTGCGCTCCTTCGGCTTCTTCTTGCCGTCGGTGGCAGAGAATACCAGGCCGATCTCGTAGAGCTGCACGTTCTTCACGCCGTGGCTCTGGTTGTACGACACGCTGCGTAGCAGGCCTGGCACGATGCTCTGACGCATGACGGACTGATCGGCATTCAGTGGATTCAGTAGCTCAACGGGCAGCCCTAGCCCCTGATCGTTCATGCGCAAGCGAGCGATGTCACCTGGCTCGGCAAATGAGTAGGTCATTGTTTCATTCATGCCGCTTGCCCGCAGCGTGTTGCCCACAATCGCCAACTTCTGCTGTTCATCGGTACGCACGCCCACGCGCTCGCGGCCACCCGGCAGCGTAGGCGGAATGCGATCCATGCCGTAGAGTCGCAGCACCTCTTCGTAGAGGTCGATCTCGCGCTCGAGGTCGGGGCGGAACGTGGGAGCCACAACCGCAAGCACATCGGCATCTGCAGTGTCGGAAACCTCGCATCCCAAACGCTGCAGAATGTCAACAATAAAGTCGCGAGGAATAGCGGCACCCATCATGTCCTGGAAACGCGGAATGCGGAAAACAAGCTCGCGTGCGGGCGATGGCGTAGGCCATTCGTCGATGATGCCAGCATCGTTGCCGCTCGCGCAGCTGATGGTGCCACCCGACACCTCGGCAATGAGACGTGCTGCAGCAGCCGAACGGGCATCAATGCCATGATCGTCAACACCGCGCTCGTAGCGCATGGAGCTTTCAGAAATAAGCCCGAGGTTACGGCTCGTGCGGCTGGTGCGGCCCGCCTCGAAGGTAGCTGCTTCCAGGAAAATGTCGCACGTCTCATTGGTAACTTCGGTATCCAAACCGCCCATAACGCCCGCCAACGCCACCGCACCGTGCTCCGGCGTAGCGATGACAGTCATGTCGGAGGTCAGCGTGCGCTTCTCGCCATCGAGCGTGGTGAGCACCTCGCCGTCACGCGCAGCACGCACCACCACGTGTGCATGGCCGTCGGCACCTTTGAGCGCATTAAGGTCGAATGCGTGCAGCGGCTGCCCGAACAGGAACAGAATGTAGTTCGTCACGTCGACGATGTTGTTGATGGAACGCTGCCCAATGGCCGCCAGGCGCTCGACCATCCAGTCGGGACTCGGACCAACCTTACAACCGCAGATGATGCGGCCAGCATAGCGCGGGCAGCGAACAGGGTCTTCGATAGTCACGCTCGCATCGACGTCGACCGGCACAGCGTTCGCATCAAGCCCTAAGCCACCTGCGTCACCTTCGCCCATCATTTCGGCAAGCGGGCTCTTCCATGCACACTGGTACATGGCGCCCACTTCGCGCGCGAAGCCAACCATGCTCAAGCAGTCCGGACGGTTTGGCGTGATTTCCAGATCGAGCACCGTATCGGTGAGCTTCAGGTAGTCGGCAAGCGGCGTTCCCACCGGTGCGTCATCGGGCAGCACCCAGATGCCTTCATGGTCGGTGCCAAGCCCCAGCTCGCGCTTGCTGCAGCACATGCCGCAGCTTACCTGTCCACGCAGCTTGCTCTTCTTGATCTTGAAGTCGCCGGGCAAAACCGCGCCCACCGTAGCCACCGGCACCTTAATTCCCGCAGCAATGTTCGGCGCGCCGCACACGATCTGCACGGGTTCAGCCCCGCCTACGTTCACCGTAACCACGTGCATGTGGTCGCTGTCGGGATGCGGATCACAGGTTTCCACAAAGCCCACAACCACGCCGTCGAACGTGGCACCAAGCGTTTCGACACCTTCCACACCCGTGCCCGTAAGATCGAGCTTGTCGCAGAACGCCTTTATATCAGTAGGCACGTCCACATACTCGGACAGCCATTTCAGAGATACTTTCATTGGATTATCTTTCTCTTCATTCGCATTTCCCGGTTTCGCCGGAAACGCGATCAGGTGATCGCCTCTACGAGAGTTTTTCTCTTCTATCACCGGTCGTTCGTAGTGTCAGCGAGGGCGGTTGCGGTGCTCGAGATTCGTGGGATGGCGAAGGCGAAGCGTACTTCGGTACGTGAGCCTTCGGTATCCCACGAAGATCGAGTGCCTCAACCGGCCGCAGCGTCGACCGTTTCGTTGTTCGTTAGAACAACGAAACCTAGAACTGACGTAGGAACCGCATGTCGCCTTCTAGCAGCATGCGCAGGTCGGGGACGTTGTACTTCAGGCAAGCGATGCGCTCTACCCCCATGCCGAACGCGAAGCCCGAGTACACCTCGGGGTCGATGCCGCTCATTTCAAGCACGTTGGGATCCACCATGCCGCAGCCGAGAATTTCCAGCCAGCCGGTGCCCTTGCACATGCGGCAACCTTCGCCATGGCAAATGCCGCAGCTTACATCTACTTCGGCTGACGGCTCGGTGAACGGGAAGTAATGAGCACGGAAGCGCGTTTTGCGCTCGGGGCCAAACACCTGCTTGCACAGGTAATCGAGCGTGCCCTTCAGATCACCAAAGGTAATACCCTTGTCGATGACCAGGCCTTCGATTTGATGGAACTGGGGCAGATGCGAGGGGTCGGCCACGTCGCGGCGATACACCTTGCCCGGCGCAATCATGTAGATGGGCAATAGCTGATCCTCCATGCAGTGCACCTGCACACCTGACGTTTGCGTGCGCAGCAGCACGTCGGACTCGCCACGAACCCTGGAAGTGTCGCCCGACAGGTCGTGCACATAGAACGTGTCCTGCATGCTGCGACTGGGATGGTCGGCCGGCGCATTCAGAGCTGTGAAGTTGTAGTAGTCGGTTTCGACTTCAGGACCTTCGACAACGCGGTAGCCGAGCCCTAAGAAGATGTCGGACACCTCGTCAGCGATGCGGTTAATGAGATGCCGTGTGCCCATCTGCTGAGCGCGGCCCGGCAGCGTCACATCTACGGCAGCCGCATCGATAGCCGCCTCAAGTTCGGCCGCTGCAAGTGCCGCCTTACGCGCTGACAGCGCCGCTTCTACTGCTGCGCGAACCTCGTTTACTGTTTTGCCCACAACGGCACGCTCTTCTTTCAGGACCTGCCCCATAGAGCGCAGGTAACCCGTGAGCGTGCCCGACTTGCCCAAAACCGCCACGCGCACTTGCTCGAGCGCAGCCGACGTGTCGGCCGCCTCAATACGCGCGAGCGTTTGCTCGCGCAGCGCCGCCAGTTCATCTGTAAGTGCCATGCTTCGCCTTTCTTCCTCTCGCAACAACTGCAACAAAAAAGAGCCCTCTCGCGTCCCAGGATGCCCGAAACGAAGAGTTTCGCAGGTCCAAGGACGAGAGATGAGCTCTCGCGGTACCACCTCGGTTGACGCATGCACACTGGCTCCTTGCGGCTTCACCTACTTATTCAGGACGTTCGCGAAGAACACGCCTGTGCGGAAAGCCAAAGCGCCATGTTGCTGCGCCCGCTCGTTTCGCTTGATAACGGAAGCACCCGTCATGCCCTACTTGCATCTCGCGCTGCATCTCGCACTGTGGCGTTCTTCGCGTTCTTCACCGGTGCTTACACCGTTGCGAAGCGGCCATACGCTTGGCGCGTCTGATTTCAGGCATGCTGCTCGGAAGGGAATTGGCACGCACTTGCCGCCCGAACCCTTTCAGCCGGTGAGGTTCGTCTCTGACGGCGCAAGCCCACGCATGCCACTGTCTTCGTCAGCGCATGTAACCATGTAGTATAGCGCACACCTACACAGTGCAGCGGAATTTCACGAACTCAATGGCGAAGAACGCGTAACTCACTCACGCCTTAACCCGAACCATTCAACATTCAACATCAAGCGCATGCTTTGTCTTTCTTCGGCCTACCGACCTTCGGCTTTTCTGCAATGCGAGCCCGTATGCTATCAAGCGTCACATACACATCGCGGCCAACGCGAAAACCCGTAAGAAGCCCCTCTTTTACCATTTGAGAAATACGTGACCTCGTTACCCCCAGAAGCACCGCAGCGTCTTTAGCGCTCACCTTTTCCACCGAATCGAGACTCACATCAACCGCTACAAGCAACACTCGTCCGCCTCTTTGTGGCTTGTGCTCCAATGTTGCCTCTGGTATTACCTCATTGTTCATCAGGCGATATTCGATTTCAGTCCTAAGCCAGTCCGCCGCCATTTCACAAGCTTCAGCAACGCTTTCCCCTTGTGTCGCACCACTAAAATCGAAAGGAATAGCCACAAACCAGCCTTCTTCTTCGACAATCTCAAACTCAAACACGTATACCATGACCCACCCCTTCGTTCTTGCTCGCTAAACGCAAGTTCTGCTCCTAGTCATTCGAGACCAGATTGTTTCCTGATTTCTCGTGCTGTGGTTTCTTTAAGCTCACGATGCCGAGGAACAACGGTTCGAAAACCGGGTTTTGCAAATACTTCATGACTCTTCCCACCCCTGCTGACAAACCCCGCTTCAATGAGCTCTCGCACAAGGTCCCTTCTTTTAACCATACAAGCTCCTTGTAATTATACACTTAAGTTAAAAATTTTAGAAGGGATCTCATAAGTCAAGAATCGCATCCGGTCCCTTCCCTTCGGCTAAACACCACATCGCAATGCTTCGCAAAAGGCTGTCCCTTAATTTGCTTAAGGTTAGGATCGGCTGTCCAACCATGACGACATTATAGCGAACATTTGTTTGTTGTTCAAGTCGTACACAAGACAATGCTCTTATTATAAAACGCTGCACTAGAGAAGGCTATTACGTACTAATACCTGATCAAGATGATAATCCCTCTTTTTGCCCGCTTGAGCTGCCGCATATTATTAACTTTTACCCCTTCAAAATCTCTTTTTTAGGACCGCCGAAAAATCTATGGTGACACCATACCGAAAAGCTTCAGCGATCCGCCAAGCCACCGGAAGGAAGGAGAACTACCGTGAATGTTCCCGATGGTATGCGCACAGCCGCAGCCGCACATGAGCCAATCACCCTGAGGGGCGGCACTGGGGAAACACCGCGAGCCGTCAGGTACGCAGCTCATCAAACAGATGAAATAGTTTTGTGGGAACTCGAGGGATTCACGCTTAAATCGGCACGCTACTTCCTCGACAACTACTTAGAACCGTTCGGCTATGAGCCAACAGTTGACAACCCTGATGTGTGGACGGTACCAGGCTGCAGCTTATCAAATTCCGGAGAAAAACTCCGAGAGTGACAAACCGAACCCGCCAGCAATTTTCTCAAGCACGTCAATGCTAGCGTTGCGCGTTCCCGCCTCCACCTTCGCGAGATAGGAACGCTCAACGCCCACCATAAGGGCAAGCTTATCCTGCGTGAGGTTACTTTCCTCCCGCAACTTGCGAATCTTCGCACCGATGGCTTTTCTCGTTGATGGTGTCATGAAGAAAGAGTACATGCTTGAGCTATACTTCTTGAGTCCGATAGGACTCAAGAAGTATATGATTGGACGAAACATACACCGAACAAGATGGGTTGCAACCCGCACTTTCAACCCATCCATGAGGAAGGATCGAAATGTACTGCCCGTTTTGCGGAACCGTGCTTTCTGACAACGCACACTTTTGCCGAAATTGCGGCAAAACAATACCTCAACCCAACGCAAATGCACGCATAAGAACAAGCGCCGAAAAGAGCCCCCAAGCAGCAAGCGCTGGCTTGAGCATCCAGAACCTGAGCGCTTTTGAACTCGTGAGCGTTGCAGCATCGCCCATCGTTATCCTCATTGCTTTATTCGCCCCGTGGCTCAATCTGACGCAAGCAATGTCGTTTGCCGCCTCGTGGAATGGAATCGGATCGTCGCTCACGCTCATTGATGAAACCATCGCGCTCGCACAACATGCAGTTGATTTAAGCTCCTATGCCTGCGTAGCGGGCATGCTGCTGCTTGTCGCGATCATGGTAGCAAGCTTTATCTTCCTTGTACGATTCGCTTACGCTGCGCTCGCACGCAAGGCGAATACAGCACTCAATGGCACGATAGGCTTTGCAGGGCTTGCAGGCGTCTTGCTTATTCATAACCTCATTGTTGTGTTTTTCCCGAAGAGCTACGTTTTCGGAATCGGCTTCTCTCTTGGCTCTCCAAGTGCCTTCACCTGGGTGGCGCTCGTCATATGTGCAGCGCTCGCAGGGTGTCTTGTATACGACAGTAAGCACGAGAAGCACCTGTTCACTCGCTAGAAGCCTCTCTAGGGAAATACTGATTAATTCGCCCTGGACCTAGTCCACACATTGCTAAAGTCAATCGGCAAGAGAGATGGCAGTCTTCGCAAAGCATATGGATGGTATAATAATCCCAGCTCATAAGTACAATTTAC
>NZ_JAAKEA010000028.1:0-27028 GCF_011038935.1 Adlercreutzia sp. ZJ138
CACCACCCAGGACACTCCTTCATCCCAGGGGATGTTTTCGATAGCCGTGTATACACACACCCATACTTGCCACACTGCCCTACAAGCAGTCGTATTACTTCTGCATCTATCGAGCTTCCTTGTCCTGATAAAAGGCGCTCAAGTGCTCTTTGTTCAGTTGCACTTGGCTTAGGTTCTGATACGCGTCTTCTGTATTCCACGACAACCCCCTCTCAGAAAGAGATGACATCTTGGTCTGCTGTGGCAACTTCAGGCTCATCCATTGCTTCAAGGTGTGCGAGCAACGCACAGAAGCCTGGGCATCCAAGTTCGTCTGCGGGGATATACCAGCTGTCTTTATACAGGTCACTAACGCAGCGGCCTGAGTTAAGACAGCGATCACAAAGTCTGTCGAGTGTTCGTATACCTAGCCGTCTGAATGGTTGGTTAAGCGAGAGTCTAATCGCTACGCGCTCGTATAGACGCGCATCCACTCCTACGGTGGTATTGCCTGTGTTCTCCATTTCTACCTTGCTTTCCGAGGGTGCGGGCTACCATAGGGGTCTTGGGGGAGGGTCTAGCTTCCCTAAGACCCCGAACAGAACTGCGGACGGGCAAGGCATCCCGTCCCTCTATACGTTGATTAATGACACCCGTCCTGACCTCCAAACTGTAAGACTTGGGGGCATGGGAAGACTTACAAAACGGCGCACCACGCAAAAACAGGCGGAAAACATGTGGGTAGGCACAAGAGGGTGAAAACCGTGCAAAATACCACACGAATTAGCGGTTACCCTTGTTAAGCCCTTCAACTGTGGCGTTCGTTTTATTGAACTTTCTCCTAAGTGGAAGCACTGGGTCACGACGGGTATTGCGTTAAGAGAGCGAGGTGAAGAAAATGCCTGATTTGAAAAAACTGGTGTTGTTTGGTGCCGGTGGCATGGGCAGAGAAGTTGCGTATTTAGTTGAGAAGATAAACGACCCGCATCCTCAATACGAACTTCTTGGCTTTGTTGACGATTCCCCCTTTGATGATCACGCGCAAATTGGTGGGTATCCTGTGCTTGGTGATACAGATTGGCTTATTGCACACAGGGATGAAGTCGTGTGCACTTGCTGCATAGGAAACGCGGGGGTAAAGGCCAAGATACAGGAGAGGCTTTCCCAGCAAGGCGTTAAGTTCGAGTCGCTGATTGCAGCTGATGTCGATGTTCCTTCATCGACGTCAATTGGCCCTGGATGCGTAATATACCCAGAGGTTGGATTATCGGTGGATTGCCAGATTGGCGCTGGCGTACTTTTAAACTCGCGGACCACGGTTGGTCATGATTCAACCATTGGAGATTACTCTTCGGTTATGACGGGAACTGGAATAAGCGGCAGTTGCCATATTGGTCGAGAGGTGAATATTGGTGGTCACGCATTTCTAATTCCGGGGCGTCGGATTGGGGATAGAGCTACTGTCGCAGCGGGAAGCGTTGTGTTTTCTCACGTTAAGGCGGGGACAACGGTTTTGGGTAACCCTGCCAAGCGAATGAAAAGCATCGAGTAACCTTTTGTTTAGGAGAGAATAATGAGCCCTTTTATTGATCTTACAGGAAAGCTGATTGTAGTTGCTGGCGCTTCTTCGGGCATTGGCGAAGAAACGGCCCGACAAGTTGCCGAACTGGGCGCAAAAGTGGTTCTTCTTGCGAGGCGTGAAGAGAAATTGAAAGCAATCGTAACGTCGCTTCCTGGTGAGGGGCATGCCTATTATGGCGCTGATTTCTCTAATCTTGGCTCGATTGAGCCGTTGGTGAAGACGATTGTTGTGGAAAATGGAGCCATAGATGGCCTTGTGTACTCAGCAGGCATCTCTCAAAACTATCCGTTGAAGAGTCTTGTGCCAGAGAAGGTGCAAGCGGTCTTTGCGATAAATTATTTCGGCTTTCTAGAGATCGCTCGACAGGTCACAAGGCGAAAGAATTTCAATAAAGGATTAAGCATTGTGGGCCTTTCGTCGATTGCTGCTGTCAGCGGAAGCAAGGCCCATACCCTCTATTCTTCTTCTAAATCTGCTATGAATGGCGCTGTCAGATGTATAGCAAGGGAACTTGCTGACAAAGGAGTTCGCGCCAATGTTGTGGTGCCTGGCATGACCGATACAGTGATGTATAAGGACTTCTTGACAGCATATGGAGAAGATAGCGACACAAAAAGAAAACTGCTCGAACGTCAGTATCTTGGCATTTGCAGCGTATCGAGCGTAGCGAGCACAATTGCTTTCCTGCTCAGTGAAAGGGCGAGGTTTATCACCGGACAAGAGATTCCTGTAGATGGCGGTATGTTGAGTAGTACGGGAATGTAGCAGGATGCATACTAGATGGCTATCCTCATCCCGAGGATTAGTGAATACACACAGAAAGGAAAACAGATGACATCCCAAGAAACGATTGCGCTGATTGAAGAAACCTTGGATTTGGATGAAGGCGTTCTTGCTCCAGACACTGTTTTGGCAGATGTGGAGGAGTACGACTCCATGGCGAAGCTGTCTCTCATTGTGATGGCGGAGGATGAGTTTGATAAGAAGTTTACGAGTGATATTGTTAAGAGCTTCGTAACTGTCAATGACATCCTTATTGCTTTGAGCTAGCGGTCGACGGAGAGAATGCGGATGTCTTGGCATAAAACGAGTGGAGTTAGTATTGCGGGCATTGCTTCGGCAGTGCCGGAGAATGTGATTACCGCCGAGGGCTATGCGGAACGATTTGGCGAAGATGTGGTAAACAAATTCGTTAAGTCGACGGGGATTACAGCAGCTTTTCAGTCTATTCCTGAGCAAACAACGAGCGACCTTGGCTATGAGGCTGCAAACTATCTGCTGAACAAGCTAAGAATCGATCGTAGCAGGATTGGTGTGCTTGTTTTTGCTAGCAACACGGCAGACTATATGTTTCCTGCTACGGCGGGGGTAATTCAGTCGAGGCTTGGTCTATCTATGGACGTGACCGCCTTCGACATTCGTCTCGGTTGCACCGCATTTGTGTATGGGCAACATGTGGTCGAATCGCTCATGATGACTTCAGGCGCTGAGTACGGCCTTCTTGTGTGCGGTGATACCACCAGTAAGGTAATAGGCGAAAACGATCATTCGGTGATGATGTTTGGCGATGCGGCTTCTGCGGTGCTTTTCGGCCGGCAAGAAGGTTTGGAGCAAATCACCCTATTGGGAACTGACGGAAATCGCTTTGGGTCGCTGATCTTTCCGGCCGGCGGATTCAGAGACAGAGAAGCTTCTCGTGAAAAGGTTCTATGCTCTGACGGTGTTTTGAGATCTAAGTACGAGCAGTACATGGATGGCATGGGCGTTATGATCTTCGCGGTTGGCGATGTGATGAACGCAATGGTGGAATACCTAGACGCAATGGGCAAGTCTGCATCGGACTACGATAAAGTTGTTTTGCACCAAGCAAACGGGTTTATCCTGAACCGCCTGATAAAGAAAATGAAGCTAGAACCGGACAAGGTCCCGATATCCTTGTCGCGCTATGGGAACACGAGCGGCGCTTCTATTCCTTTGACGTTGTGCGATTGCTATGGGGCGGTCGAGAATGGCTCTCGAAGCATTCTGGCATCAGGCTTTGGGGTGGGTCTCTCGTGGGGAGTCACCTCGTTTGATATTGATACAGCGAGCATTCTGCCGATTATCCATACAGATAAGTACTTCAAAGAGGGTCGTATCGACCTTTCGCAACTGTAATCCAAGGAGGATAAAAATGTCCAATCAAGAAAAGTATTTGAATGCCTTTGTGGTGGCTTTCGGCATCGATTCTACAGATGCGCCTGGACTTGAGTATCAAGCCATTCCTGCATGGGACTCTGTCGGCCATATGACCCTTGTCGCAGAGGTGGAGGATGCCTTCGACATCATGATGGATACGGATGACATCATCGATTTCAGCTCCTACGAGAAAGGCATTGAACTTCTCAAGAAGTACGATGTCGAGCTTTAGTCCCAACGTATGAAGGTAACATATGACACTGAACTATGATGAGCTGTTCGCTATGGAGCCTTACAGTCTGGATAAGGTAGAGAAGTCTGCTTTATATGATCGTTGGCTTAGCGAGTTGCAGTCGCACCATGTTGATAATTGCCCAGCTTATGCTCGGTTGGTCGGTGTCCTCGGCAACAACCCAGCTGTTCCTGTGAGGCTGTTCAAAGAATATGACCTAAAGTCAACAGGCGATGACGGCGTTGTCAAGACGATGACGTCATCGGGCACAACTAGCCAGGTGAAGTCTAAGATTTACCTCGATCGTGAGACGTCATCGCGGCAGTCGAAGGCGCTCAGTCACATCGTCGGGGACTTCCTGGGTACGAATAAGCGAGTTCCGCTACTTATCATTGATACCGCAGGAACCGTGAAGAATCGTAATATGTTTTCCGCTCGAACAGCCGGTATTCGTGGCTTTAGCATGCTCGGCAGGGACGTGACTTATGCTTTGACAGATGATATGAAGCTCGATTTCGAGGCGGTCAGGGGATTTGCTAACCGCCACGAAGGCGAACGGGTCATGATTTTTGGCTTTACCTTCATGGTTTGGAGTTGCTTTGTTCTGCAGATGGAGCAGCAGGGTCTGTCCGTTGACCTCGATGGCGTTCTGATCCATGGAGGCGGATGGAAGAAGTTGGTCGATCAAGCCGTGTCTTCGGATGAGTTTAACGTCCGCTGTCGCGGAGTCTGCGGCGAGCGCGTGCACGTGGCTGATTATTACGGGATGGTCGAACAAACAGGCTCGATTGCTATAGAGTGCGAGCATGGGCACCTGCACTGCTCTATTCTCTCTGACATCGAAATTGTCGATCCTTTGACCATGAAACCCTTCTGTCATGGTCAAAGAGGTCTCATCAAAACCGTCTCGTTGCTTCCGACCAGCTATCCAGGGCATATTCTCCTTACAGAGGATGAAGGCGTAGTATTGGGAGAAGACGATTGTCCATGCGGCAGAAAAGGGAAGTATTTCAAGGTCTTTGGTCGCCAAAAGGGTGCAGAATTAAGGGGGTGCTCTGACACTTATGGGCAACAGTAAAAGCATGCCCGCGGGTGTAACCGTGATCGCTGGCAGCGAATCTGCGCTCGCTTCTACACCACGAAGAACGATGGACGAGCGCGACCTGTCTCTTCTGGCATTGGTTTCGTCCAAGCTGATGAAAGATGCTGAGGCTAAGAGCTATTCGGACGTGATGAGCTTTGCGTTTTGGTGCAGAAGGGGCAATCTTGCAAAGAAGGCTGCCGATAGATCAGCTTTCTCGCACAATCTTGGCCGCGGCCTAGCATTCCATATTGCCCCATCTAACGTGCCGGTGAACTTCGCCTTTTCCTGGGCGTTTTCCCTGATTGCCGGTAACTCAAACATTGTGAGAGTTCCCAGCAAAGCGTTTCCGCAGATCGACATCATATGTAGGGCCATTGACTCGGCAATGGTTGAGCTGGACGATGATCGCAGTATCTTCGTCCGCTACCCTTCTTCGGGCTCTGCGACGGCTGCTCTGTCAGCCATCGCAGATGTCCGTGTGATTTGGGGTGGCAATGAAACCGTCTCGCGAATCAGGGTTATGCCCTCGAAGCCTCGATGTATCGATGTCGCTTTTGCTGATAGGTTTAGCATCGCGTATATCGACCCGACAGAGGTTTTGCGATTGGACGACTCGGGCCTTGAAAGACTCTCTCTGTCTTTTTATAACGACACGTACCTAATGGATCAAAATGCCTGCTCTTCGCCCGTGACGGTAGTGTGGAAGGGGGATTGCCTTGAGGCGCGCGAGCGCTTCTGGACAGCGGTTAGGTCATGTGCAGAGAGGCTCTACCAGCTTCAGGGTGCGGTTGCCACTGATAAATACGTGCAGTTGTGTAGGGATGCCATCGACGGTAGGATCAAAGAAGACTGTGAGTTCAATGGTTATCTAGATGTTGTAGCGCTCGATATCCACTCAATTGAACGTGAAGACCTCGGGGCGTATCGAGCCAAAGGGGGCTATTTCTACGAGTTGTGCGTGGAGGAGTTTGAGCAAGTCGCCCCTTTGCTGAATCGTTCGTGCCAGACGGTCACTTATTTCGGCGTTGATCCTGAAAAGATCCGCGAGGTGGTTCTCGCATGCGGAATGACCGGTGTCGACAGGGTGGTTCCCGTGGGCAGCGCCATGGATATTGATATTGTTTGGGACGGAATGGACTTGCGCGCAATGATGTCGCGAAAGGTGGACGTGAGGTAGCAGAATGAAGATTCTTGAGGGACAGGTTGCGCTTATCACTGGCGCGCGACGTGGCATCGGGAAGGCAACGATTGAATCTTTCGCTCGGATGGGTGCAGATGTATGGGCATGCGCCCGCTCTTTCGACAGCGAATTCGAAGAGTTTTGCTCCAGCTTGTCATCAGAGTGGGGGGTCGAAGTTCGCCCTCTGTATTTCGATCTTGAGGACAAGAAGCAAATCATGGCGTCAATTAAAGAAGTGCGCAAGGTGGGACAAATTACCTGCCTTGTGAATTGTGCCGGTATTGTCGCGGAGAGTTCGTCTTTTGCAATGACGAAAGCCGAGTCCGTCATGCGCGTCCTCGATGTGAACCTTGTCAAGCAGATGGAGCTCACGCAATATGCTCTCCGCGGGATGGCTGACGGTGGATCCATTGTGAACCTCTCCTCGATTGCTGCCGCAGGAGGCATGCCAGGGCAGTACGCATATGCATGCTCAAAGAACGCGGTGGAGATTTGGACAAAAATGCTCGCGCAGGAGCTGGGCGTAAGATCGATCAGGGTTAACGCGGTCGCTCCGGGGTTCGTTGACACCGATATGGGCAATCAGGCTGCAGGCGACCTACTTGACAGAATTCTGGACTCAACCGTGATGAAGAGGATGGCCAAGCCGCAGGAAATCGCCGACGTTATCGCCGCCATCTCGAGCAATCTGTTTTCGTATATGACTGGGCAGACGGTCTATGTTGATGGGGGAGGTGCGTCCCGGAATGGGTAAAGAACTGACAGAGGAGAAGGTTCGCTTCCTTGTTGATGTCGCATCGTCCATGAGAAAGGATATCCTCGACATGGGCCTGTCTGCGGGATCGACGGGTATTCACCTTGGAGGGTCGTTCTCTTGCGTAGAGATTCTTGCTGTCCTCTTTTGTGCCGCAATGAATATTAATACAACGAATCTCGAAGATCCCAATCGTGACCGTTTCGTATTTAGTAAGGGCCATGGAGCGCCCGCTCTTTGGGCTGCTCTTCATCATTTGGGCATAGTGGCCGATGATGAGCTGGGGTCTTTCAAGAAACCGGGGACCTTTTTGACGGGCCACCCTTCCCGCAATATAGCTCGCGGTGTTGATTTCTCCAGCGGGAGCTTGGGCCAAGGTCTGTCGTTGGGTGTCGGAGTCGGCCTGGCCGCTAAGGCTAGAGGGATTGATAAGCGATGCTTCGTTCTCTTAGGTGACGGCGAGTGTGACGAGGGGTCAATCTGGGAAGCTGCCATGAGTGCAGCACACTTCGGGATCAATAACCTCACAGCGATAGTGGATGCAAACGTCCTCCAATACGACGGTCCCACCGATGATGTGATGAGTCTTGGTGACTTGTGCGCGAAATGGTCGGCTTTCGGTTGGGAGGTAAGAGAAGTTGACGGACACGACGTGAGCCAATTGTATCAGGCTTTTGTGCGTGAGTCTGATGCTCCGGTGGTTGTAATCGCCCGTACGGTGAAGGGCAAAGGGGCGAGTTTCGCTGAGGGCGTATCCGCTTGGCATAACTCCCGCCTAACTCAACAGCTTTACAATCAGGCAATTAACGATTTGGGGCTTTGCCGAGAGGACGAATGCGGTCATGATGGAGATTAATAAGCGGACTATCCGCACCTTGAGCATGTTGGGCTCTTGTGGTGCATTCGGGCTTGGTATGGTGGATGTGGCAATCGATGATCCTTCTGTTGTTGCCGTTACTGCTGATTTGAGAAACTATTCGGGATTGGAGCGATTCGCCGAGGCTTTCTCGGAGCGCTTCTATAATGTTGGTATCGCGGAACAAAACATGCTTAACATCGCCGCTGGCATGGCTTCGGAAGGACTGAATCCCTTTGCCAGCACATACGCAACTTTCGCCGCAATGCGCATTGCTGATCAGGTGCGCACCTCTATGGGCTACATGCGTCTCCCAGTGAAGCTGGTCGGGCTTACTGCTGGCTATTCAGTGGGAGTTTTGGGGCCTACGCACATGAGCATCGAGGATGTTGCGGTCATGCGCGCTATTCCCAATATCACCATCATTGAGCCCGCTGATGGATTGGCCACTTACAAGGCAACGATGGCGGCCGCCAAGTTGGATTTGCCCGTGTATTTGAGACTAACGGGCGAAATGGGTTTTCCTGCCGTGTATAAAGAGGACTTTGATTTCGTGGTTGGCAAGGCGCAAGTGCTACGTGAGGGTGCAAACGTTCTTATTATCGCGGCTGGAAGCGTAATCGCGAATGCTCTTCGGGCGGCTGATAGCTTAGCTGAAAAGGGAATTGGCTGCACGGTTTTGGATATGCACACTGTGAAGCCGCTCGACATCGATTGTATCTGCCGGCACATGGCTGACAAAAACCTTATAGTGACAGTGGAGGAGCATAGCGTTGTTGGGGGTCTCGGCTCAGCGGTGCTAGAGGCACTTGCGATGGAATCTCATCCCCCAATCAAGGTCTTGGGCTGCCCCGATTTGTATCCGCATGCTGCGGAATATAAATATCTTATTGCTGAGGCCGGGTTGGATCCTGCTGGAATTGCTGCTTCGATTGAGTCTGGTATTAGGGGCAAGTAGAATTCCGAATGGGAAAAATAGGCCAAATTCAAACCGATTTGGGCCTAACGGTCGAGATGTACACATCGCCAGTGCTGTCATCAAATATGTACGTTTTGCTATCAGGTGGGCATGCGCTGATAATCGATCCCCACGAGGATCCTTGTCTGCGCGAAGACGTACACGTGGATCTCATATTGCTAACCCATGAGCATTTTGATCACATCTCGGGTATTGAACACTGGAGAAAACTAACCGGGGCGCCGGCTATGGGAAGTGCCGCATGCGCGCTTGGTTGCAAGACCGCAAAGGGCAACCTCTCGCGTTATTCCAAGATGTTGTATGAATTCAGAACAACGGAGCTCGTTATTCTACCTGTTGCCCCCTTCTCCGTTGAGATTGATAAGACCTACGAAGGGCGAGACGAGTTTCGTTGGCAGGGCCACTCGGTCGTTTTGTTCGAGTGCCCAGGCCATTCTCCTGGAGGTACGGGCATTTTGGTCGATGAAACTCTTTTATTCTCGGGCGATTCTCTGTTCAAAGATGTTGAGACTAGCTGTGCTCTACCTGGTGGAAATCGCCGCGACTGGATCGAAAAATCGCTGCCGAAGCTACTTGAGCTTTCAGGCGATATTCGCGTTTTACCTGGTCACTATAAGCCATTTCTTCTGAGCGAGTGTGGCTGGTGGGCTAAGGCAAAGGGCGCTTTATAGAGTTGTAATTAGTCACCTAGGTATTAGGAGGTTTAGATGAGAGATAAAGACGCTGTTGCGTTGGTTTCGATTGGCGAGGAGCTGACTTACGGGGCTTTAGAAGAACTGGCAGCAGGTTATGCCAGCCAGATGCACCGCAGAGCGCTGGTGTTCATGAAAGTCGCCAACAACATTCCCTCTGTCGCCTTCTATATCGGGTGCCTGAACCACGATATCGTTCCTCTGATGCTCAACGTCGATATTGCAAAGACTTCGTGGGAATTACTGTATGAGGTGTACAAGCCTGAGTATATCTGGGTACCTGTGGAAGACGAGCTGTGCGTTAATCCTGTGTTCGCAGATCGCGGCTACGGGCTCGTCCGGGTTGCCGATGGGTCGCCGACGCTGGGTGAGGATCTGGGACTCTTGCTGAGCACCTCAGGAAGTACAGGTAGCCCAAAGCTAGTACGCCAGAGTCGCGCGAATGTTCTGGCCAATGCCGAGTCTATAGTCGAGTACCTCGACATTAAGCCGGGAGATAGGGCGATTACAACTTTGCCCTTTGGCTACACGTACGATATCTCCATAGTGAACTCGCATCTCTTGGCTGGTGCCACGGTGATTCTGAACGAGTATCCTTTGATGGATCGTAGATTCTGGGATTTGTTTAAAGAGCGCGGTGCGACTACTTTTGGAGGGGTTCCCTACACGTATCAGATGCTAGATAAGCTGGGGTTCGACAGAATGAATCTGCCTTCCCTACGATACATCACTCAGGCTGGCGGCCGTCTTGGTGAGACCCTCCATCGGAAATTTGGCGAGATATGCGTGGCAAAGGGCATTGACTTCATCCCTATGTATGGTCAGACGGAGGCCACGGCGCGCATGTCGTACCTTCCGAAGGAGAAGACGCTGGAGAAGATCGGCTCAATCGGCGTTGCGATTCCTGGGGGCCGCTTTAGTCTTCTCGCGGCGGATGATAGCGTAATTGAGGAAGCCGGAGTGGACGGGGAGCTTATCTATGAAGGCGCTAACGTGACCTTAGGTTATGCCGTGTGTGTTGAGGATCTCGCCAAGGGCGACGAACGTGGAGGTGTTCTCCATACCGGAGACGTCGCGCGGCGAGACGAAGATGGCTTCTACTACATCACAGGCCGTTTGAACCGCTTTTTAAAGGTGTATGGCAATCGCGTAGGCTTAGACGAGCTCGAATCCATTCTCTCCCGTTCGGGAGTTGTGGCAGCGGCGACTGGCGATGACGACCATGTCGTGGTTTTTGTCGAGACGGGTGAAATCGAGGGCGCAAAAACTATATTGACAAAGGCGACAGGGTTGAACCATGTTGCCTTTGATGTGCGGCTTATCGACTCTATTCCTAGGAGTACGGCGGGCAAGATTCAATACTCCGAGCTAAAGAAGCTCATTTAGGGGTTCGGGTTGTTAAACGATCGCACTTGCGTCAAGCGGATGATAGACCAGAAAGCATGCGCTGCGCTTACCTAACGAAGACTGCGAACCAGAGACTCGTATGGGTATTGTTGGACTATGCGTTCTTCTTGCAATTTGGCTTCCGTGCACCCAAGGTTGAAAAACTGCCCTGCGGCAAGCCGGTGTTTGCGGGATGCATGGGTGTTCATTTCTCCGTTAGCCACACCAAAGGTTGTGTGATGGTGGTGCTGAGTGATTCGCCTTGTGGGTGTGACATTGAGCTAAGCAGGGTTGTTCCCGAAGGTATGCTTTCCAAGGTTTCTTCTGTTGAAGAGCGACAAAGCTTCACTCCGCTTGAAATCTGGACGCTGAAGGAAAGCGCAGTAAAGCTTGCCGGGGAGGTTTCAGATGGCGATGTGTACCAGTTTATGGCTGATACTCGATTTGAAAGGGTTGGCAGAAAGCTGATTCTTCGGGGCTTAGATAACGTTCAGGCGATAACTACATTACATGGCAACTATCAGGTTGCTATGTTGTTTGAAGGCAAGGGTATGCTCCCTAATCTCATAGAGATTGGGGAGCGTACCCTTTTTGAGTACGGAAGGTGTGCCGATGTGGGATGTTGAGCACAGGGAAGAACTGCTAGGTCGTCGTAAGAAAGCGGCTGAGGGGGGTGGCTACGCTCGCATCAAGAAGCAGCATGACAGCGGTAAACTCACCGCCCGCGAGCGTTTGCGAATTCTTTTCGACGAAGGGTCTTTTATCGAGATTTGTGGATTTCGCGAGGCCAGGCCAAACGTTTATGGGGATCGCAAAGTCAGCGTTCCCGGTGACGGTGTTGTTGTGGGATACGGGACTGTCGGCGGCAGGTTGGTGTACGCCTCGTCTGAGGACTTCACGGTAAGCGGTGGCAGCTTAGGTGAAATCCATTCGAAGAAGATTTGCCAGGTTATGGATGCAGCTATGAATGCGAAAGCACCGTTTGTCTCTATCAACGACAGTGGTGGTGCACGCATCGATGAAGGCGTGTGTGCCCTTTCAGGCTACAGCGGCATGTTTTTGCGAAACACCCGTATGTCGGGTGTTGTCCCACAGATTGCAGTTGTGCTCGGGCCTTGTGCAGGTGGTGCATGCTATTCCCCTGCAATTTGCGACTTCGTGTTCATGACGCGCGAAACATCCAAGATGTTCATTACAGGTCCTGCTGTCATTCGCACGGTAACTCGTGAGGAAATCACGCCCGAGGAATTGGGTGGTGCTGATGTTCATGCGAAGGTATCTGGCGTGAACCATTTCGTTTACGACACCGACGAGGCCTGTCTTATGGGCGTTTGCAAACTGTTGTCTTACCTGCCGCAGAACAACCGGCAAGACCCGCCGGTTGTAAGAGGGGAGGCGGTTGATGAATCCCACCGCTTGGAAGAGATTGTTCCTGATAATCCGAAGCGCGCCTACGACGTACATCGAGTCATCGAAACATTTGTTGACAAAGGGAGTTTCCTTGAAATTCAGGAGCGCTTTGCCCGAAACGTTGTTGTTGGTCTTTGTAGGCTTGACGGACATGTGTTGGGGATTGTCGCCAACCAGCCTTCCAATCTCGCGGGAACACTTGATGTTGACGCGTCGGACAAGGCATCCCGCTTCATTAGGTTTTGCGATTGCTTCAACATCCCTATCTTTTCTTTAGTTGATGTGTCGGGGTATTTCCCTGGTGTTAAGCAAGAGCATGCGGGAATCATTCGTCACGGGGCAAAGCTTCTCTACGCTTATGCTGAGGCAACCGTGCCTAAGGTCACCCTCATCATGCGCAAGGCGTATGGTGGTGCCTACATTGCCATGAACAGCAAGAAGATGGGTGCCGATCTTGTGTTTGCTTGGCCTATCGCAGAGATTGCGGTTATGGGGGCAGAAGGTGCGGTGGAAATCATGCACAAGCGGGAGATCGCCTCAGCGGATAATCCCGACGCAAAGCGAGATGAGCTCGCAGACGAGTACACAAAAAAGCACCTAAATCCATACTTCGCAGCTGCAAATGGCTTGGTAGATGAGGTCATTCTTCCAGAAGAGACAAGGCTCCGTATTGCACAGGCGTTTGAGGCACTGCGCGACAAGCTAGTAGAGCTGCCTTGGAAAAAACACGGCAACATTCCCCTGTAAGATAATGAATCAGATGGGAGCAGGTATGGGAAAGACAGCGGTTTTGTTCAGCGGACAAGGCGCTCAGCACTCCGGCATGATGAAAGAAGCGTATGAAACGCTTCCTGCTGCGCGCCGAGTGTTCGATGTTGCAAGTGATTCGTTGGGTCGCGATATCGCAGCGCTGTGCTTTAACGGCAGCCAAGAAGAACTAAACCTCACACACAACACGCAGCCTTGTGTGTTGGTGGCTGACCTTGCTGCATATGAGGTAGCTAAAGCTCAAGGGATGGTTGCCGATTGCTTTGCGGGGTTTTCTCTAGGTGAGTACGCCGCCCTCGTTTCTGCGGGCTGTTTAGCCCTTGAGGATGCGTTTCCGCTGATTCAGCTTCGGGCAGACGCTATGCAGTCTGCCGTGCCTGTTGGGCAAGGTGGTATGGCTGCGGTGATGAAGGCAGATGCTGAGGACTTACGTGCCTTGTGTGTTAGCGTGGAGGGCTATGTAGAGTGTGCGAACTACAACTCTTTCAGCCAGATTGTTGTGAGTGGGGAAGCAAGCGCTGTCGATGCGCTAATTTCTGCATGTAAGGAACGAAAGATTCGCGTGGTAAAGATCCCGGTGAGTGTTCCTGCCCACTGCAAATTGCTTGCGTCTGCGGCTGATGTATTAGCAGATGCACTGAATGAAGTGTCGCTAAACGATCCTACTGTGCCGGTTTACCTAAACGTCGACGCGCGTCCTATCACCACCGCAGAGGGCCTGCGAGACAAGATGGTTCAGCAGGTGAAGTCCCCCGTGCTGTGGGTCGACACACTTCAAAACCTGTGGGCTGACGGATGCACCACCTTCATCGAATGTGGCCCCGGTACAACGTTAACAGGCTTCGTAAAGAAAACACTTGCGGAAGCCCAAGTGATCTCCGTGGAGTGATGAGATTGGGATCCTCTGTGGAGTGGCATGATTGTGATGGGATTCGGCAGAGTTCTGACAGGCACTCTTGCTAGAAATAGTACAAATGTTCTATAATGTTTCGCTGATGGTATAAACCGATCGTAAGAGGCGCTCCGTGAATCTAGATCAACTCGATACTTATAAAGAGAGCAATCGTCTAGAGGTGAAGGCAGCCCAAGGCGGCATTCCCAGGAGTGTTTGGGAGAGCGTTTGTGCGTTTGCAAATTCTTCGGGCGGAATCATCGTGCTCGGAGCAAAGGAGCGCGATAATGGAACGCTTGAGGTCGTTGGCTTGTCGGATGCGCATAAGATGCTCGATGATTTTTGGAATGCTGCCTTGAGCAAAGACAAATTAAGCGCTCGTTTTTTGCGTGAAGAAGATGCGTTCATAGAAAGCCTTGGCGACAAAGAGATCGTTGTTATCGAGGTTCCACGCGTAAATAGGTTTTTGCGCCCCGTTTTTTTGAACAAGGACATCCTGGGAGAAACGTGGCGACGCACGCATACTGGCGATCATCGCTGTACGCGCGAAGAGATACAGTCAATGCTCCGCGATGCCGAGGCGATAAGTGATGACTCTCGTGTAGTGGAAGATGCCAAGATAAGTTACATCGACTTCGAAACATTGCGGAAGTACCGCAATCGTTTTGCTTTCAGAAACGAAGGTCATATTTGGAATGAAGCGAGTAATGAAGATTTTTTGATGTTCCTTGGAGCTGCCGGGGAAGATCGGGAAGGCGTGTTGCGTCCGACTTATGCAGGAATGCTCATGTTCGGTAGGGATTGCTGGATAACTCGCTTTCTACCGAACTACTTCCTCGACTATCGGCAAGAAACTAGTTCTGACGTTCGCTGGGAGGATAGGTTTGTTTCGTTTTCCGGTGACTGGTCTGGAAATATTTACGACTTCTATATCAAGGTGTATAACAAGCTTAAGGCTGCATTGAAGGTGCCCTTTAAGCTGGAGGGGATAGAGCGCGTAGATGACACTCCCGCGCATGTGGCTTTGCGTGAAGCCCTTGTGAACTGCGTTACGAATGCAAACTATCACGAGCGACAAGGTATTGTGTGTGTATGGAACAATGATGCGCTTTTACTTACCAACCCTGGCGGATTTCGAATTCCGATCGAGAGAGCCATGCGACCTGGGGAGTCCGATCCGCGAAACGCTACCATGCTGAAAATGTTCGCCATGATAGATGCCGGTGAACGTGCTGGTAGTGGCATCTCGAAGATTCTTTCTGGATGGAGAGAGGCCGGATATGTATCGCCTTCTTATGAAGAGGAATACAGTCCGGACAGGACTGTATTGAAGCTTCCACTAACGAGGGGTGGCGGTCTCTCTGCTAAGGACGAAGATTCTTTAATGCGTAGCGTTATCAGCATTTTGCCGCCTGATGTCAGCTCAAGTTTGAATGATAACGAGTGCATTGCTGTAAAGCTGGCAATCGAGAATGGCCGCATTACAACTGCCGCGCTCGCGAAGCATGCGAATGTGTCAAAGCTGACGGCTAATCGTGTTCTGAAAGGACTGGCTGATAGCCGCATCTTAACTTGGCGAGGAAAAAACCCTACAGATCCGATGCAGTATTACGAATTGTTTGATAAGTCGTTAAGTTAAGAGCAGTTAAGAGCAGTTAAGAGCAGTTAAGAGCAGGGGTAAGTCTTAATTCGTGTGAGAATAACAGCCAAATCTAATGTTAGAACAGGTAAAACAAAGAGAATCTAACACCAAGTTATCACTTGGGGGCAAAAAGAGGGCACACCAACCTAAGCCCTCCATAGAGTAGCTTTAAAAAAGATGACCAAAAGCCCAAAAATCGAATATGTTACGACCTGTATGGGGGAGACCTTGAGCCCATCGCATGTGACCTATTCGCTAGTTAGCACCCTCCTTTCTCTTGTCGCTTCTTGTAAACAGCGGGATGGGCTTGTTGGGTTCTCGTTTGTGTCCAAGCACCAACAAACAGCGGCGTCTCAAAGCCCCAAAGCTCATAAAGCCACGGCACGTGCGAATGATGTCTTTGATCTGTCGGTTCAAACTTTCTGCAATTGCGTTTGTACGCCCGTATTCCCAGGCATTCAAGATGTAGGTTTTCCGTTTGCTTATGGTGTTAGATACAGAGCGCACCTCAGGTACATCAGTGCGCCGAGCAATCGATATCCATCGCTTCAAAACGGTTTCCATCTCTTCCCGGCTTTCAAAGGTTGTATTAGACCATTCGAAGAAAAGCTGGAGGGTAAGATAGGCACGGGGCACGATCTTCTGTCGCTAAACGCACAGAAGCTTGGGCATCCAAGTTCGTCTGTGGGGATATACCAGCTGTCTTTATATAGGTCACTAACGCAGCGGCCAGAGTTAAGACAACGGTCGCAAAGTCTGTCGAGTGTTCGTATGCCCAGCTGTCTGAATGGCTGGCACTGCGAGAGTCTAATCGCTATGTGCTCGTATAGACGCACATCCACTCCTACGGTGGTATTGCCTGTGTTCTCCATTTCTACCTTGCTTTCCGAGGGTGCGGGCTGCCATAGGGGTCTTGGGGGAGGTGGACTCTCTCCCAAGACCCCAAACAAAACTGCGGACGGGCAAAGCATCCTGTCCCTCTATACGTTGAATAATGACACCCGTCCTGCATTCCAAACTGTAAGACTTGGGCGCATGGGCAGACTCACAAAATGGCCCACCACGCAAAAACAGGCGGAAAACATGTGGGTAGGCACAAGAGGATGAAAACCGTGCAAAATACCACACGAATTAGCGGTTACCCGTAAAACTGAAAACCAGAGGTTATAGAAATAAAGAAAGCGCTTGAGGGAGGTAAATTACATACCGTTCAAGCGCTTTGCTTACCTGCATGGTACCATGCGATCACTTTATGTCAAGGACTTTTCTCTGTCTGTTTACCAGCTTTAGTCGTCTGAGGTTTTTGAACTTATCTGATAACATTCTCAGCTCATGTTCTATGGCCCGGTCGGGTACACCCTTCATACGTCTCGAATCGATAATGACACATGGTGATTGGTGGAGGGCTTTGTGTAGATTTCGCTGCAGGGATTTCATACTTGAGGACGTGGGTGCTTTCATCTCCCATTTTACGCCGTCGATGAGGACGTCCGCAGATGCCACATGCTGCTCTTCGCTACGCCTGATGAATTCAACGATGAGACCAGACTTTGCAAGCGCCCGAGCGGTTTCCATCTCATGCGGCCATACGTTGGCATCAGGCGGGACGATTATTTTTCCTGTTCGGCTTTGCATAACGCACTTCCATCCTGTCCGCATGTGGCAGCTGATGTCATGCGGGCGGTTCCGATTGATTTTTCTGTGATGTGCTGATGTGGCTGATTCGCAATGATCGGGCATTGTTTTACCACGCAAAGGTCTTCTGATCAACTATTGAAGGAGCATTAAATGAGCAACAAGAAAGCCATCATTCTTGCCGCTGGTAAATCCTCTAATTTGGTCTAGTACGAACGGTGAGCGAGGAGAACTGTATCGTGGTTGATTTAAGGAAATGCTGATTAATTCCGTCAGCCCTGCACGTACGGGGCAGCGCCCGAAAGTCTCAAACCTCGTTTACGCACGTCAGTGCGCGCTCTCGGTTTTCGACCTTCGGGCATCCGCCCCGCCCGCGCAGGACAAGACGGCTTTAATCAGTATTTCCTTAATGAGAGATAACGTGACTATACGCAAACTTGTGTATGAGTATGAGCGACGATATTTCACAGCCGGGCTTCTCTCTGGTGAGAAGAAAACCGAATAAACCGTTGTATGCAAAAGCATTTTCGAATATCTCGATTCTACAGGTTCGAACCGAAGGAATTACAGGCACTATGCACACCGCAAGCGAATAGACAGCATCCTAGACGATTCGGCGTTCTATCTCACCGACGGCAGTATCTGGAATGACAAGTACGACAGGGAACGATTCAATCCTCGAGACTCGTTGTTTAAGAGATTCGGAATCTGTTTCTCGGCGACGACAAGCGAGAGCATCGCGATGTGGATGCTATACGGAGGAATAGACGGAAATGGCGCGATGATTAACTTCGACAAGCGACTTTGCGTTTGGCGATGTCGGCACCCGAGTATGAGTGTGGGTATTTCCATAATGGTATATTCACCCCCCGTCTGTCCTCGATAAGTCGAATATAAAGCTCAGGCTCATGGATGTGCTGTACCACGATCGTGTTGGTGACGATGTAGATGGGAAGGTGAACATTTGGCGTGTCGGTGAAAGCGGGAAGGCTAGAATTGCTCGTGAAGCGCTATTCGGCATCGAGCCGATAGTGAAACACGGATCATGGTCGTACGAGGTCGAGGTGAGGCTCGTTTCAAGCGTAAGTACGTTGGTGTTTGGGGGCAAAGGTTCGGAGATCGAGGCAATCAGGGTTCCGCTGAATCTCAGCAGGGATTTCAGGCGGAGTAGGGTTTTCGACTCGCCAGTGTCGGACGGCTTTGGCGGGCACCTCAATAGCGAGCTTCTTAATATGGTTGAATGGAATCTTTGCGCGGGCTGTGAACGAGTGAAGATCGAGTGAGTGTTTGTAAAGGCTAAGATTAGAACTAAAGGCTGGATAGGAGGATGACTTATATGGGACTATTCAAAAGGGCAAGGGGCGATTGTACTCTCGAGACATTTGCCAGGAAAAACGGTATTCCAGAGAGTGCGTTTCGTAACAAGAATGGCAAAAAGACGCGTAAGGATAAACTTATCAGGACAATGCGAAAAGACGCTGAGAAGTGATAAGAAACTCGAGACAGTAATCACGTGTGTGCGGGTATGTACACAGTAGAAACAACAGCGATCCCCTTGCATATAAGCGTACATATGTTCTATAATCTCTTCAGCAGCGGGAGGTTAGATCATGCTTCACTTTAGGGATCCTATCCATGGGTTAATCGATGTTACAGAAGACGAATGTGCCATTATAGATACAGCTGCTTTTCAACGCTTGAGGAGGGTCAAGCAGCTTGCAACGACGTATATGGTTTATCACGGTGCAGAACACACGCGTTTTGGGCACTCGATTGGAGTCATGCATTTAACCTCACGTGTTTTCGATTCCATTCTCAATAAGAACCCCGATATGTTTGGAAATGATGCTGCTGCAGCTGCCTACTATCGCCAACTTCTGCGTCTCGTGGGGCTTACTCATGATCTGGGTCATTCACCGTTTTCTCATGCTTCTGAAGATCTTTTCCAAGAGGGGAGGACTCACGAGGATTACACGCGCGAGATTCTATTCTGCCCCGAATTGTGCAACGCGATCGAGAGGGTTAACCAGTCGTTTCATCGTGAATATGATGCTAGCTATCAGATAACCCCTGAAACTATTTGGCTGGCCTATACAGGTGAAAACGTTGTTCATGAGCTTTATCAGTCGCCACAGTTTCCTTTTCTGAAATCACTTATGGATAGTGAGCTAGATTGCGACAAGATGGACTATCTTCTTCGTGATTCATATTATTGCGGGGTTAATTATGGGAAGTTCGATTTAGGACGTCTTGTGGATTCTTTCACGGTCTACAGAGGAGAGAATAACGACCAACTGAAGCTTGCTATTGCTTCTGACGGAGTTCAAGCTGTTGAAGAATTCGTTCTAGCGAGATATTTCATGTTCATACAGGTTTACTTTCATAAGACAAGAAGACTACTAGATAAGCGCTTAGTGTCCTCAATGAAGGAGATATTGCCAAAAGGAGTGTTTCCTCTCGATGTGAAAGAATACCTTGAATGGGATGATATACGGGTGCTTAGCAAACTGTCTACAAGCGATGCAAACATGACGGCTTCGTTATTTCTGAATCGAGAGACGATGCACTGTGTTTTCTCTTCAAAACCGCACATGGGTAGAGATGGTCAGAAATTGTATGACTTAGCCGCAGAGAAAGCTCGATCCATTCTTTACGAAAAAGGATTGACAAGTAAGGATAGCTTGAATGAACACTTGGTGCTAGATTCTCCCCAAAAGGCGGTGCACAAGATTTCACCTGATTTGGAGGATGAGCGGGGTATTCCTGTTATATTTGAAGGCGGCAAAAAACCATCCTCGCTGTTGGAGGAGTCAATGTTGCTGAACAGTCTAAAGGATAACGAAATTGTAATAAAGCGCCTATACGTTTCTTCCGAGTATCGTAATGATGTGGAAGAAGCCCTCTGTAAGTACTTATAATGTCCGTGTTAGAAGGGAGACCGCCTTATGACTTCACATATTGAGTTGTTATATATCGCTTCGCTCGGACAGAGCCACAATCTTAACGACTTGGGAAAGAAAAAGTTTCAGAAGTTGGTCTATCTAGTCGAAACGTTGGGGCGTGTGAATCTTGGTTATCAATATCAGATCCATCTTTATGGCCCTTTCTCAAAGGGTCTTGATGATGATCTACGAGAATTGTCCTCAAAGAATCAGGTTGTCTATGTTCGACAGAACCGTTCGTATCTTTTACATCTTACCAGTGAAGGTGAGGAGGTTCTTCACACTGCAGATAATATGAAGTGCACGAGTTTTGATGCAATCAAACGTATTTTCGATCAATTCTCGTCTCGTTCGCCTCGCGATCTGGAGTTGCTTACTACGTCGTGCTTTGCGCTCAATAAATTGGGGGATGAAGCTGATCGAGAGTCTCTAAAGAATTGCGTTACTCGAATTAAAGGTTCGAAGTTTACAGCTGAAGATATTGAACAGTCTGTTAACGAAGCTTTAGAGTTAATCTCATCCTCAGCGTGCGCTAGATTGACGAAATAGATAAAAGGGATTTCCGATACTTTTCAGATAGAACTTTGATAGTTGAATAACGGGTAAGTCTTAATTCGTGTGGGAAAAACAGCTAAATCTAATGTCTGAACAGGTAAAACAAAGAGAATCTAACCCCGAGTTGTCACTTGGGAGCAAAAAGAGGGCACACCAACCCAAGCCCTCCATAGAGTAGCTTCAAAAAAGATGACCAAAAGCCAAAAAACCGATTATGAAGTGTGTCCTACACCACTGATTGATGTTACGCAATCGCTGCGCATTGCCTGCACGTTTGCGCTTGACGGCACTTCGGTGAGCGACACCCCTGTCGTTTATATGATAGGAATGCCGTATGCTACAGGTCCTATAACATTTGACGCGAATGATGAACTCTACCTTATGCGGCTTCTTAGTCTGATGCCACCGATTGCCGAGCGTCCATTTTTCCAAGAAGGGTTTTTGGTTGGATCAGAGTTTCCTCGCCGTGATCTTGTTAGGTTGAGTGAATCAGACTTGGCATGTCGTTTGGTTTTCAAGTTTCAGCTTGCAGGAGACAAGAAGGGCTGGGAGCAAGAACTTGGCAAGATAGACAGAAGTACTGTGTATCCAAAGGATGCTTTCTCCGAGATATCGGAGCGTATAAGGTCGAAGCTTGTTAACGATGGTCTACTGCCTTCGGAAGACAGGTATGCGATGTGTTCTGACTTCAGAAAAGGGTCACTTAATGAATTGTTCCCGTTCATTATATTCCTTAATGAGACTCGCTAGAGTGACGCGACGGCTCGTCTTGCGGCAGTTCACGAAGGGTTTGTCTGTCGGTTCCTCTTACCCGTCATTGGCAAAGCGACAACAGATTCAGAAAAGCTGACTATATTAGGGAGTGTCGAATGATAGTATATGATAGCAATGAAAAAGAGAGGGTGCTTTTATGGTGACTAAAGAGCGGATCGACTGTGTGTTGTATAGTCTTGCTGGATGCACGCTTGACGAATTGGACTCTCTTTCCCCGCATCAGCTTAGGGTTTTCGAAGACGAGGTCAGAACGAGCCGTAGCGGCCATACTGAGGGTGTTTCTCCTGCGGTTCAAGGTCGTGGGAATCCGCTTGTTGTCTCTAAGAGGGGCATTACATCATCTGCCTGCACATCTGAATATGAACAGTATGCTTCTATAGGCTAGTTTTCATACAAGCATGTCAGAGAATCGAATCAATGGGGATACGTCGTTGCCCAAAGAGCAATTGATTGATTTGTGCTCAGAGTTTAATTCGCTGAAGCCCTACTTTTCTGCTGTGGAGTTCATTGCAGACCAGCCTAGTGTTGATGCAATAAGAAATGAAATACGCGCAATCGTGACTCATTTTGGCAGATGCGTGTATCATGAACGATTATGCAAAACCGATAAAGCAAGAAGAATTGACTTCAGCGTATATGATGAGAATTGCAGAGGATGCGATGATTATGAAGTCGAGAGCAATATTGCGAAAGCGGAACGCCATCTGAAACGATGCAAACTGGATTGCTTTAAAGCATTGTGTGTAGAGCTCGACATCAGAACAAGCGATTTGTTATCCGATCTTGAAGAAAAATGCTCTTTAATTCATGTATGTGATGGCATGTATGCGGTAGAGGTTATTACGGCAAAAGAGAAAGCCGTCGAATATTTCACTGCGGCAAAAATATGTGATGCCGAAGGTGGAGAGGATGAAGTGGTATCGTCGGCTTACGGTAAGGCGTTTGAAAAATATAGCCTGTTTTATGAATTGCTTGTAGATCCAGATGCAGCTGTCGATAGTGATGCGTGCAGAGATGCGCAAGGCAAACGAATATTGATTTCGCGTGAGATTGAAAGGCTTGCGGAATCGGAAACCGCTGTAAGCATTGCAAGAAAGTCTGCCAAGGCATTCCGTGCTTCGTTGAGAGCTTTAACTAAGCTGGTGGATTGATATGGAAAAACGGGATATTGTTTTCGGGGATAAAGAAGATTCTCTTTTGAGTGAATATATGGAGACGGTCGTCCCTCTTTTTGTCGATACGGAAATATTGTTTGTATCGGTGCCGTCGGATACTTTGCGCGAGATTGATATATTTTTTGAAAACTTCGCGCAACTTGTGGGTGCGCCCGCTTCGAAAAGAAATGATTATGAATTATTGTGCAAGAAATCGCTAGCGTTAGCTCGTTTTCACTGCCATAAGCTACTAGCTGTGGAATACGCCAAGAAAGAAGAGCATTACGTTGCGCAGTTCAGTCTTGAATGCCGTCTTCGGTCTGATCATGGCAAGTTCTGTAGACGCTTGAGCGATGGGCGCGCCAGACGCAAAGAAGCGATGTCAAAAGCGATAAAAATGGAGAAAGAAGAGCGCGAACGCCTTACGGCTCAAAACACTAGACTTTCCGATATCTTCAAGTCGCCAGATGAGTTTGATGATGGACTTACTGCCGAGAATCAAGATGTTCGTGAGGCGTTTTCGGATGCTTATGATGCGGCCAGAAGTGTCTACATGTATGTTTTGAATTCTGTACCAAGCCTTAGAAAAAACCAGTGTGGAAAAGACGGAAGCCTTGCGGAGGCTCTTGTCGGAGCGGTTATGGCCAGCGAGTGAGATCAAGGGATGGTTGTCTCTTGCTTTGCGGGGTTTTTCCTTAGGAGAGTATGCCGCTCTCGTTTCTGCGGGTTGTCTGGCTCTCGAGGATGCGTTTCCGTTGATTCAGCTTCGGGCAGATGCTATGCAGTCTGCCGTGCCTGTTGGGCAAGGTGCCATGGCTGCTGCGGGGTAAGTCTTAATTCGTGTGGGAAAAACAGCTAAATCTAATGTCTGACCAGGTAAAACAAAGAGAATCTAACCTCAAGTTGTCACTTGGGGGCAAAAAGAGGGCACACTAATCCAAGCCCTCCATAGAGTAGCTTCAAAAAAGATGACCAAAAGCCAAAAAATCGAATATGTTACGACCTGTGTGGGGGAGACCTTGAGCCCATCGCATGTGACCTATTCGCTAGTTAGTACCCTCCTTTCTCTTGTCGCTTCTTGTAAACAGCGGGATGGGCTTGTTGGGTTCTCGTTTGTGTCCAAGTACCAACAAACAACGGCGTCTCAAAGCCCCAAAGCTCATAAAGCCACGGCACGTGCGAATGATGTCTTTGATCTGTCGGTTCAAACTTTCTGCAATTGCGTTTGTACGCCCGTATTCCCAGGCGTTCAAAATGTAGGTCTTACGTCTGCTTATGGTGTTAGACACAGAGCGCATCTCAGGTACATCAGTGCGCCGAGCGATAGATATCCATCGCTTCAAAACGGTTTCCATATCGTCTCGACTTTCAAAGGTTGTATCAGACCATTCGAAGAAAAGCTGGAGGGCAAGATAGGCTCGTTTCAGATCATCTGCCCCGATAGACTCAAGGGCACATCTTACGCATTCACGTTCTTTTTGCCGTTTGAGCATGTCTTTTCTGGTGAGCATGAGCTTGGCGGCCTTGCGCAAGATACGTCTTTGCTCTTTGTGGTCTATGTCATCTTCAATTGTACGAGTGAGCCGACGTCGTACATCATCAACAGCTTCTGTTACAAGCTTTGCTACATGAAATTTATCAGCGTAGATTACCGCACCAGGAAAATACTTTTCTGCAAGGCTAATGTAGGAACCGTTCAGGTCACACGATATGGTTGCCACCGCATCTCGCTCGCCTTTTGTGAAGCTTTCCAGGTACGCTGTGACGGTTTTAGGATCATCTCCTGCAAGCATATCAACAAGGGTCTTTTTATCGGCATCATAGATACAGCTTGCCATATGAGGCTCACCTTTTCTGATTGCAATCCTTTTAGGAAACGCTTTAACCTCATCAATACAGAGGTTGTGTGGCAAGTAGTGCTTGGGCATTTGTGCATTTGCTTCTATCTTGGCGAGGATGTTTTTAGAAGCACCGGTTATGCGCTCAAGTTCAGCGATGGTTTTGCCTTTGCCCAGTTCATCCAAAACAAACGCTTCCAGGCGAGTGCTTGCGTGAGGTGTGAGTCGGCAGAGAAGTGGCTGGTCTTCTGTAAAGGTCTTACCACACATCGGGCATCTAAAACGTCTCTTCTTAAGAGCGATAAGACAAGGCTTTCCTGCGTAAGGTGCGTGATAGACCGTAGCGGTTGTAGCGCTGTGGGCATGTGTTTTACACCTACACTCAGGACAGCGTATCTCTTGGGCGATGCGAGTGACCTTAACAGAGGTGTGTGTTTCCACATCACGTATGTCATCTACCCGATAGGTGCTCCCATCAATGCCGATAAGCTCTGCACTTCTTCTCACTATGACCACCACCTATCCCACGCATCGCGTGCAATGCCACACCAGCCAGGGCAGGGTATATCGGTGTCATCTGAGTTTGCACAGCCACCGCGTGCACACTTTTTGTATAAGAGCATAAGAACAAGCACATCTTTGGTGCTGAGTTTCTCCTCTTCAAATGCTCGCAAAGCAGCCTGCTCATCACGGGCAAGCTTTCCTGTCTTTGATTCGGCATTCCCGGTTTTTGCAGCATCACGTGCTTTGCACTGTGCGTCATATACTTCAAGTGCTCTACACCACCCGGGACACTCCTTCATACCAGGAGATGCCTTTGAGAGCCGTGTATACACACACCCATACTTGCCACACTGCCCTACAAGCAGTCGTATTACTTCTGCATCTATCGAGTTTCCTTGTCCTGACAAAAGGCGCTCAATCGCTCTTTGTTCAGATGCACTTGGCTTAGGTTCTGATACGCGTCTTCTATATTCCATGACAACCCCCTCTCAGAAAGAGATGACATCGAGGTCTGTCGTGGCAACTTCAGACACATCCATTGCTTCAAGGTGTGCGAGCAACGCACAGAAGCCTGGGCATCCAAGTTCGTTTGCGGGGATATACCAGCTGTCTTTATACAGGTCACTAACGCAGCGGCCTGAGTTAAGACAACGGTCGCAAAGTCTGTCGAGTGCTCGTATACCCAGCCGCCTGAATGGCCGGTTAAGCGAGAGTCTAATCGCTATGCGCTCGTATAGACGCGAGCTCACTCCTACGGTGGTATTGCCTGTGTTCTCCATTTCTACCTTGCTTTCCGAGGGTACGGGCTACCATAGGGGTCTTGGGGGAGGTGGACTCTCTCCCAAGACCCCAAACAAAACTGCGGACGGGCAAGGCATCCCGCCCCTCTATTCGTTGAATAATGACGCCCGTCCAGCTTTTCAGACTGTAAGGCTTGGGGGCATGGGCAGACTCACAAAATGGCCCACCACGCAAAAACAGGCGGAAAACATGTGGGTAGGCACAAGAGGATGAAAACTGTGCAAAATACCACACGAATTAGCGGTTACCCGTTACCCTTGTACACGCCTCCCACAGGTTGGTACTGGTCTTTAATGCGATTCCCTCTGATGAGAAGGTATTTCCCGCCAACTTTAATCCTGAAAAGGTACGCGGCGCTCACGCGGATGGGCTTATTACACCTGATCACTGCCTGAGCCCAGAGCTTCAACCTCTTACGATTAGTCCAAACGGTGCCAAATACAAAGCCGATAAATGCAGCAATGAGACTGCAGGTAATGTTGAAAAAGGCAGACCCGATCACCTCAGTCCTTCTTTCCCTCGATCAGCCTGCTGATAAGCAGGAACGCGTCGGTTATACCGGGCGCGGGGAGCGCATCCTGGCAGCAGGTTCTCTTCTTTTTAGCGTTCTCGATCGCCATCTTCACCTGGTCGAGCGTAAACTGGGTCGCGGGAACCCGCTTCGCATAGCGCCCCCAATGCCGCTTCAGAGCCGCATCAACTTTCTGCGGAGTGGTGCAGCCCTTGCCCTGTTCGTAGTGCATCACCAAGAAAAGCTCGAACTTCGGGTTGCTGATCGCTAGGTGGTGCCTCGGGTCGGAATCCGACCAGGCGAGCAGCTCGGCGAATTCGGTATCGTCTCACGTGTCCACATCGACAACGATCCACGCCTCATCCCCCTTGCGGAAGTCCTCCGTGCGCATGGCCTTCTGGAATCGCTTGAGCACTTGCCTCGGGTTCCGGCGGTCGGGATGGATATCCTTCGGAAACCGTACAGACACGTTCGCTCCTTTGAATACCGCCATGCCCAGGTAGTCCTTCTCGGTCTGACCCTCGGCGGAAACCCAGCACACGTCTCTGTACTCCCGCGTGCCGGCTTTTCGTCTTAGCGCCATGTGAGAAACCCACAGGCTATGCCTGTGGTGCGGTAGACGGTTAAACCGTACCGCTGACATGAGAATCAGAAAAAGGCTTTCCTGTCCTATGATGGGCCTGCGATGGTCCAGATCGCA
>NZ_JAAKEA010000029.1:0-25459 GCF_011038935.1 Adlercreutzia sp. ZJ138
GGCCATGGAGGCGGGGACACACCCGATACCGTTCCGAACTCGGTAGTTAAGCCCGCCATCGCCGAAAGTACTGCGGGGCAAGCCCGTGGGAGGATAGGGTGCCGCGCTCGCGGGGGGCACATGTGTGTTTTAGTGCCACCTGTGTGTTTGGCCCCTTTATCCCACAACAACAAACAAGGCCCCGTATCGTGCGGGGCCTTTTGCTTGCTTGGACGTGCGTGGCGGGGCTTGGATGGGGGATTTATCGGTTGGCATAGACGACAAAGCCCCTTGAGTGTTGCCACCCTTTTGGGGTGGACGCTCAAGGGGCATTTTTCGGACCCTTTTGGGATCGATTATGCGGGATAGTTCGCCCTTTGCGTTAGTCCTTCATGTTCACGCAGTGCGTTTTCTTACCGGTTTCCAAGTATTCCATGATCTCGGTGACGGCCATCTTTGCGCAGTTGTCCTCGGCTTCTGCGGTGCTTGCGCCCAAGTGGGGGATAACCAGCGCGTTGTCCATAGCCATGACGGCGGGGTTCGCGAAGTCGGTCACGTACCGGGCTACTTTGCCCTCTTTCAGGGCACATGCCATGTCGGCGTCATTCACCAACGTGTCACGCGCGAAATTCAGGAACACCACACCATCTTTCATCTGAGCGATGGCATCGGCATTGATCATGCCTTTGGTGCTGTCAAGCGCCGGCACGTGAATGGTAATGTAGTCGCTCGCAGCGTAGATGTCGGCCAGGTTGGCAGTGAGAGTCATGTCAGACGATATGGCGGCCGCGCGCTCCGCCGTGATGAAGGGGTCATATCCGATCGTTTTCATACCCAACGCTTCTGCGGCCTGAACAACCAGTGCGCCGATGGCTCCCAAGCCAATGACGCCTAAGGTCTTGCCGCTGATTTCGCCGCCAGCGAACTGCTTTTTGGCTTTTTCGGCCGACTTGCCGATGTTTTCGTCATCAGCGTTTTCGCGACACCATGCGATACCACCAACTACGTCGCGAGCTGCCAGCAGCATGCCGCACACCACGAGTTCCTTCACGGCGTTGGCGTTTGCTCCGGGAGTGTTAAACACCGGGATACCGCGTTCAGCGAGCGCCTCAAGCGGGATGTTGTTAACGCCGGCACCGGCGCGTGCGACGGCCTTGCACGTTTCGGGAATGTCCATGTCGTGCATGTTGGCGCTGCGAACCAGAATGGCGTCCGCTTCGTCGATGGTGTCGGTCAGTTCGTAATCGCTGCTCAGTAGCGCAAGACCGACGTTCGAGATGTTGTTCAGGCAATGAACCTTATACACGATTCCTCCTTCGCGTCATGCGAGTGCATGTTCTTACCATGGGCAAGTCTACCCCTTTGATTGCGCAAGCTGGAAAACGATGGCGGAAAAACGAGAAAACGATTCGAAATGAAGCGGAAGCGGATAGAATTGCCACGTGATTGGTTGAAGGGAAAGGGTGCACGGTCGGTTTATGGATATGCAGCATGTAAAACACTGTGGCGAGAGCTGCGAATGTCAGGGAGTTGCGAGCAATGATGAGCGCGAAACATCACGGCTCGAGCGCATCATGGGACATGAGGGCCTCCAGCGGCTTGCCAACTCAACGGTGATGGTGCTGGGCTTAGGGGGTGTAGGGTCGAACTGCGTTGAAGCGCTGGCGCGCGGGGGCGTGGGCCGCCTAATCCTTGTTGATCGCGATGTGGTGCAGCCAAGCAACATCAACCGGCAGGCGATTGCGTTTCAAAGCACGGTGGGACGTCGAAAGGTTGACGTGTGTAAGGCCATGGTGCGCGATATCAACCCAGACATCGCTGTTGATACTCGTCATATGCTGGTGTTGTCTGACAATGTTAGTGCGCTGCTTGATTCCTTCGAAAGGGTTGACTACGTGGTAGACGCCCTTGATTCGGTTGCGGTGAAACTTGCCCTTGCCGAGCTCGCTGACAATCAAGGCTTCCCTTTGGTGAGCGCCATGGGTATTGCGAACAAGCTGTACCCAGAATCGCTTCGCTTTGATGACGTGTTCAACACGGTGAACTGTCCGCTTTGTCGCATTATGCGTAAGGAAGCGCGTAAGCGTGGCATTCGAAAGCTCGATGTGCTGTATTCGCGTGAACAGCCCGTACCTGTTCCCGTAAGCGAAGGGGCGTCTCGTAGCGACCGATCGAATTTGGGCACGGTCTCCTACATGCCGCCGATCATGGGGCAGATGCTTGCGGGATGGGTGATCCGTCGGCTTGCCGGTATGGAAGAGGGAGGGCGCAGATGATACTCGATGCACATTGTCATCTGGGGTTTGCGGTTGACGTTGTGAGAGCTGCTGACGATTTAGCAGCCTGTGGCGTGCGTTGTTTCTCGAACACAGTTGAGCCGGCCGAGTACGAGCGGCTCATCGAAGAACTTGGCGCTCACTCGAACGTGCGGGTGGGCGTTGGTTTGCATCCGTGGTGGGTGCTTGACGGAACGTGCGGAGAAGACGACATGATGCGGTTTGAGCACGTGGTGCAGCGAGCGAGGTTTGTAGGTGAAATCGGACTCGATTTTGGCAAGCGCTTCGATCAGGCAACGCCTGCACGCCAGCGCCTGATGACGCTCGCCTTCGATCGGGCGGTTGCCGCATGTGCGAAGCCGTGCGCTGAGGGTGGTTGTCGGCGTGCTGTGTCGCTGCATTCGGTGCGGGCGGCAAGCCATGTGCTCGACGAGCTTGAACGTACGGGCTGTGCAAGCAGTCAGGTGTGCATTCTTCATTGGTTCAGCGGTACGTCCGATGAGCTGCATCGTGCCAAGCAGATGGGGTGCTGGTTTTCGGTGAGCATGCGGATGCTCGAAACGCGTCGGGGGCGGGAGTACGTGAAGGCCATGCCGCTTGATCACTTGTTGCTGGAAACCGACGAGCCGGCAGCGCCAGGTGCGCAGCTTAATGCACGTTGTCATGCGAATACCCTTGCGCTCACCGCAAGCGAAATCGCGCGTGTACGAGGTTGCGATGAACAAGCTGTTCTGGCTACAACGCGGGCGTTTGAACGCGAGTTTTTTAAGCTTATTGACTAGTTCTTCACCTTGAACTGTCCGCGTGTCGCATTGTCCGCTTCACCTCGAATTACGCAGGTCACTTCCCATGGCTGCGAAAAAACTACATTTCAGCAGATTCCCCCAAAGAAGTTCAGGTGAGCCTGTGCGATAATTGATCGCGATAAGTCTTCGCGCGCTGCGAAGATAAGCAGACGAGATTGGGGGGTAAGCGATGAGCAAATTATCTGTCGCGCCCGCGTCGAGGGCCGACGCAAAGATCGCTGGTTTCATGGAAAGGTATCAGCGCCGCATCGAAGCCACGCCTCCGGGCACGTGCCCGGTTGCCGTACAGCTGACGTTGCTGGAAGCTGGTGCTTCGCAGACGTGCGGAAAGTGCGTGCCGTGTCGCGATGGGTTGCCGCAACTGGCAGCTATGATCAAACGTGTGCTCGACTGCGACGCCGACAAGGCGGCGCTTGACGAGATTCGTTCGCTGGCAACCATGATCCGCGATTCCGCCGACTGCGCGATCGGCTACAACGCCGCTGCGGACGTACTGGATGGCTTGGATGCGTTCGCCGCCGAGTACGAAAGCCATGTGATGGCGCACACGTGCTGCGACGACATCGCTCAGAAGGTGCCGTGTGAGGCCATGTGTCCGGCGCACGTGAATGTGCCCGCCTACATTGCCTTGGTGGCTGAGGGCGACTATGCGGGTGCTGTGCAGATGGTTCGCAAGGACAACCCGTTCCCCACGGCATGCGCTTTGGTATGTGAGCATCCGTGCGAAGAGCGCTGCCGCCGTACGCTCATCGACGCTCCGATCAATATTCGTGGCATCAAGAAGTATGCGGTTGACAGCTGCGCCGCCGACAAGGCTCCCGTTCCTGCTCGCTTGCCGGAATCGGGCCGTAAGGTGGCCGTTGTTGGTGCGGGCCCCTCTGGCCTTACCTGCGCCTACTACCTAGCGCTGATGGGGCACGCCGTTGACGTGTTCGAGTCGCGCGACAAGCTGGGCGGCATGCTGCGCTACGGCATTCCTGCATACCGCTTCCCGCGTGAGCGCCTGGACGAAGACGTTAACGCCATCCTTTCCGTGGGCGGCATCACCGTTACCACGAACTGCTACGTTGACGCTGATAAGATGCGCGAACTGGCCGAAACGTATGATGCGGTGTACGTTGCTATCGGCGCACACACGGGCAAGAGCCTGCGCTTAGAAAACATCGACGCACAGGGTGTTTCGTCGGCTGTTGAGTTGCTGCGAGCCATCGGCGACGGCGATTATCCCGACTTCACCGGCAAGAAGGTTGCCATCATCGGCGGCGGCAATGTTGCCATGGACTGCTGTCGTACGAGCGTGCGTGCGGGTGCCGACGAGGTTACGTGCGTGTACCGCCGCCGTCTTGAGGACATGACGGCACTCCCCGCCGAGGTTGAAGGTGCCATGGCCGAGGGCGTTGAAATGATCACGCTCGAGGCGCCGGTTGCCATTGAAGTTGACGGCGAAGGTAAGGTGTGCGGACTGCGCACGCAGCCGCAGATGATCAGCGAGGTGAAGCGCGGCCGTCCCGCGCCGGTGAAGGCCGACAAGCCCGAGAACCACATCGACGCCGACATTATCCTCATTGCGGTTGGCCAGGACATCGTGTCCGCGCCCTTCGAGGAATTCGGCATGCCGGCCGAGCGTGGCTGCTTCAGGGCCAGCGAAGGCCTAGAGGCCGAAGGTCTGGAAGGCGTGTTTGTGGGTGGCGACTGTCAGACTGGCCCTGCATCTGCCATTATGGCGATCGGTGCCGGCAAAGTTGCCGCACGTAACATCGACACGTATCTGGGGTACAACCATACGCTTGACTGCGGTGTGGAAGCTCCCGCTGCCAAGCCCAACAACCGCACTGCTTGTGGTCGCGTGAACATTACCGAGCGTCCCGCTCGCGAGCGTAAGCGCGATTTCGAGTATATCGAGAACCCGATGAGCCGCGAAGAGGCCGTGCAGGAGTGCGGCCGCTGCCTGCGCTGCGACCATTACGGCTGCGGCGTTCTGGAAGGGGGCAGGATCCAGTATGTGTAAGGTAACCATCAACGGCCGCGAGGTCGAAGTTTCCGAAGGAACAACGATTCTGGAGGCAGCCGGCCAGGCAGGCGTGTATATTCCCACGCTGTGTTACCTGAAGGACGTGAATGAAATCGCGTCGTGCCGCATCTGCGTGGTCGAAGTTGAGGGGCAAGACGAGTTGGTGGCCGCGTGCAACACGCCCGTGGTTGACGGCATGGTGGTGCGCGCCAACACATCTCGCGTGCGCACCGCTCGCAAGGAAAACCTCGCACTCATTCTGTCCACCCATAACGTCGAATGCACCACGTGTATTCGCAGCGGCAACTGCAAGCTGCAAACGCTGTCGAATGACTTCAACATGGGTGCGTTCGCTTCCCCTTCTTTTGAAGGCGTTCCCGCAGCTCAGGATTGGCCGCAGGACTTCCCGCTTATCCGCGATGCCAGCAAGTGTATCCGTTGCATGCGCTGCGTGAACATCTGCGAGCGCGTGCAGGCAAGCGGCGTGTGGAAGGCAACTCCGGCAGGCGGTGTCGACGTTGCTGCAGCAAGCATCGAAGAGTCGCCGTGCACGCTGTGCGGCCAGTGCATCACTCATTGCCCGGTGGGCGCGCTCACGGCGCGTGACGACACGGCCCGCGTGTTCGCCGCCATCAATGATCCCGACACCATTACGGTGGTTCAGGTTGCTCCGGCCGTTCGTGCCGCATGGGCTGAATCGTGGGGCATTCCGCGCGAAGAGGCCACGCCGGGTCGCATGGCAGCCGCGCTTCGTCGCATCGGTTTCGACTACGTGTTTGATACCGACTGGTCTGCCGATCTGACCATCATGGAAGAGGGAAGCGAGTTCGTCGCGCGCGTGAAGAACGCCGAAAACGAAACGTTCCCCATGTTTACGTCGTGCTGCCCGGGTTGGGTTCGTTACATCAAGGCCCAGTGGCCGCAGTATGTCGATCAGCTGTCTACGGCGAAAAGCCCGCAGCAGATGTTCGGTGCCGCCGCTAAAACCTGGTTCGCTGAGAAGGAAGGTATCGACCCGAACAAGATCTTCTGTATGTCGGTTATGCCCTGTGTCGCCAAGAAGCACGAGTGCGCGCTGGAGAACATGAACGATGCAGGCGCTGGTCAGGACGTCGATCTGTCGGTTACCACGCGCGAGATGGCTCGTATGCTGCGCGAGTGCGGCATCGATCCGCGTGAGCTTGAGGAAGAAGAGTTCGACAATCCGCTGGGCAATGCAACGGGTGCTGGTGTGATCTTCGGCGCGACGGGCGGTGTTATGGAAGCTGCGCTGCGTAGCGCGTACTTCCTGGTAACGGGCGAGAATCCCGATCCGGACGCATTCCGTGACGTGCGTGGCTTGGACGGCTGGAAAGAAGCCACCTTCGATTTGGCTGGCATTCCGCTGCGCGTTGCCGTGGCTTCTGGTCTGGCGAATACCAATCGCCTGCTTGCCGCACTGGATGCGGGCGAAGTGCAGTACGACTTCGTTGAGATTATGGCGTGCCCGGGTGGCTGCGCTGGCGGCGGCGGGCAGCCCATCCACGACGGGCAGGAGCTTGCCGGCGTTCGCGGCGACATCCTGTATGGTTTGGACAAGCATGCCGACCTGCGCTTCTCGCATGAGAACCCCACGGTGTTGCAGGCATACGAAGAGTACTTCGGAGCGCCGTGTGGCGAGCGTCCGCATCATCTGCTGCACAGCGATCATCACGATTGGAGCATGCCGCACAAGTAAGGGTTTGCTTGGAACAAAGCACCTGCTCTTAACGCTTACTAAGGCACAAAGGAGTCGCAACGGGTTTGCTGTTGCGGCTCCTTTTTTAAGTGCGCCGAGCATTCGCACATATCCAACGGGTGAAAGCCCCGAGCACGCCCGATAGCGGGAAGTGTGGAGCCATAGCCTCTTATTGATATATAATCCTAATAACGAAGGAAGGAGCGAAGATGACCGAGCATGCTGCAACGCGCAACACTATTCAGCGCACGTTGGTGCTTGATGCGGTGCGCTCGCTTCGCAGTCATCCCACGTCGGCTGACGTGTACGACGTGGTGAGCAGGAAGCACCCCGGCATTTCGCGTGCTACGGTGTACCGTAACCTGGGCGTGTTAGCAGCGCGTGGTGACGTGCTGCGTGTGGAAGTGCCCGGTGGTGCTGACCGCTACGATTTCCGCAACGATGTGCACTATCATGCCCGCTGCCGGGTGTGCGGAGCGGTGGTCGACGTTGAGGTACCCGAAGCGCAGCAGTTGTCCGGCTGTGCGCAGGTTCCCGATGGATTCATTGTCGAGGGGCATCAGGTAATGTTTAACGGTGTGTGCGCTCAGTGCGCCCAGGGTTCCAACGCATAAGAAGTGTGGCTTCGGCTCCCTCTCGCGTGGTAAAGAGTGTTGAAGTGCGTTGAAGTGCGTCATTTGGTGTGACCCTTCGACACGTTTCTCGCGCGGCTCTTCGACACGCTTTTCAACCTGCATTTCACCATGTAGGCGTGACAATTTCTGCAAGATGTCACGCTTGGTAACAAAGGCGTGTCGCATCGGCAACATATCCGCGAAAAAACTGTGCGAGCGATCAAATTCGCCGTCAGTCGCTCGCGCGCGCGTGGTAAACTAGTCGGGCCTGCGGGAAAGGTCCGCAGGCGTAGTAATGTTGGCCCCCGAGACATGTTTTCTGCAGAGCGCCGAGCCGTATGTAGGCGAACATGGTAACTGTAAGCAATCATGACGAAGGGTTCCCCGTTTTTCCGAAAGGGGTCCGTTTTGACCGAAATCAAGAACACGTCCGTCATCGACTTCGAGGACGTCACCGACGAGCAGATGAACGCCATGATCGATGGCACGCTGACCGAGTTTGACGAGGGTGATCTCGTTGACGGCACCGTGGTGAAGATCGAGCATGACGAGGTTCTGGTCGACATCGGGTTCAAGAGCGAGGGCGTTATTCCCTCCCGCGAGCTGTCCATCCGCAAGGACGCCGATCCGTCCGACATCGTCGAGCTGGGCGAGAAGATTGAGGCGCTGGTTCTGCAGAAGGAAGACAAGGACGGTCGTCTGATCCTTTCCAAGAAGCGCGCCGAGTACGAGCGCGCATGGATTCGCGTCGAAGAGAAGTTCAAGGCTGGCGAAGTTGTTACCGGCGAGGTTATCGAGGTCGTCAAGGGCGGCCTGATTCTCGACATCGGCCTGCGTGGCTTCCTGCCGGCGTCGCTGGTTGACCTGCGCCGCGTGAAGGATCTCGACATGTACCTGAACACCGAGATCGAAGCTCGCGTCATCGAGATGGATCGCAACCGCAACAACGTCGTGCTGTCCCGCCGTGTGCTGCTTGAGGAAGGCCGCAAGAACGAGCGCGCCGAAATTCTGGCCAAGCTGTCCAAGGGCATGCGCCTGAAGGGTACCGTTTCCTCCATCGTTGACTTCGGTGCCTTCGTCGACCTGGGCGGTATTGACGGTCTGGTTCATATTTCCGAGCTGTCGTGGAACCATGTGAACCATCCGAGCGAGGTTGTGAAGGTTGGCGACGAGGTTGAGGTCGAGGTTCTCGACGTCGATCTGCAGCGTGAGCGCATCTCGCTGGGCCTGAAGCAAACCACCGAGGATCCGTGGGTGAAGCTCGTCGAGTCTTATCCGGTAGGCTCTATTGTCGACGGCAAGGTGACCAAGGTCGTTCCGTTCGGCGCGTTTATCGAGCTGGGTCAGTCCATCGAGGGCCTGGTGCACATTTCCGAGATGGCTATGCGTCACATCGACACTCCCGCTCAGGTTGTGAAGGCTGGCCAGGAGGTGAAGGTGAAGGTCATGGAGATCAACCCCGACCGTCGCCGCATTTCTCTGTCCATGAAGGCTGCCGCTGCTGAGCTGGGCTTTGAGATTGAAGTTGACGAGAGCATTCAGGTTGAAGAGCGCCCGGCTAAGAAGAAGGCTGAAAAGAAGGTCGAAGCTCCCGCCGAGGAAGCTCCTGCTGCTGAATAGCACACACGCTCTATCGCGTCATATCGCATAAAGGCTGAGGGCCGGGACGATCAAAAGTCCTGGCCCTCGTTTTGCGTAAGGCACACATGATGTGGTCGAAGGGCGACAAAGGTGGGCTGCGCAGCTGGAGTCTTTCAGGAGATGCTTTCAGGAGGGCGGCGTGCTCAGAAGGTCGGCATGCTTACATTCGCATCAACTTCGCATCAACTTCGCGACACCTTCGCGTCATCTAACGTCGCGACACCTTCGCATCAACTTCGCGACACCTTCGCGTCGTTCTACATGTCGATCGTAAAGCCATCTCCGATAACGCTGGTGGTGGTGGAGCGCAACTGGTCGATGGGATTGTCCAGCGTGCTAAGTAGAACATGCGAGCCGGCAAGCTCGGGGGTGTAGTCCCGAAGCGCGAATACGCGGTAATCGTTCTCGGCGGTGTGGTTCACCAAGGGGCGCCACACCACATTCTCGATACTTACCGCGCCATCGTCGTTGCGCACGAAGTCACAGCAGAGCATGCCCTCCAGCTCGTTTTCAAGACCAGGTGTTTCGTGACACGACAGGAAGTTGCCCAAAGAATACGCCACGAGCGTCTTGTGCCCTGTTGATCCTTCGACCCAGCCAAGCGGTCCGATAACGTGTGGATGCGACCCCAAAACCACGTCAACTTCCAAGTCGGCCAAAAGCTGCGCATAGTGCAGCTGGTCTTCGTCGGATTCCATCAGGTTTTCAGTCCCCCAGTGCATAGCCACCAGCACCACATCAGCTGCTTCCTTCGCGCGCGCCACATCGGTGCGGATGCGTTCTTCGTCGATGAAGTTCACAGCGTACGCGGGCAGATCGGCTTGCGTAAATCCGTTCACGCCGTAAGTGTAGTCCAGCAGCGCGAACGTAATGCCATTTCGCTCGACGGTGGCCAACTCGGCTGCCTGCTGCTCGTTGGCGGCCGTGCCGGTGAACGTGACGGGTTTGGTGTCCCACACGCTGCGCGAATGCTCGATAGCCCCGAAGGTGCCCCAGTCGTAGGAGTGGTTCGTCGCCGAAGCAACCAGGTCGAAACCGGTTGACACGACGGCATCGGCCATAGCGTCAGTGGTGTTAAACGACGGCCAGCCGCGCGGCCCAATATCGTCGCCTCCCAAATGCGTTTCCTGTTTGATGTAGGCGAGATCGGCCGATTCGACATAGGGCTTAATGGGTTCGTAAATGGGCGCGTAATCGTAGGTGCCGTCGCCTGTTTCTCCGGCAAGGGAATCGGCATACTGGCCGATTGTTTCGTTAGGCAGGTTGTCGCCCACAGCGACGAAGCTTACGCGGTTGCCCGCTTCTGTCGTGCTGGCAGCAGCAGCGTTTTCGTCGGCCGGCGCGTCGTCGTTCGAACACGTGGAAAGCGCAAACGCGAGTGTAGCAATAAGGGCAACGGCTGCTACGACTAAGCCGATAACACGCGGGTTTAACGGGAGGGAAGGGCGCGTGGTGGTGCTGTAGCCCCCACGTATAGTGTAGTTTCCGAGCGAGTTGTGGTCCCTGAGTGTGCCGTAGCTCCCACGTGAGTTGCGGCCCTCGCGTGCGGTATGGCCCTCGCGTGAAGAACGGTCACCACGCGCAGTGTAGTTTCCGTGGGCAGCGTGATTCCTGCGTGCAGCGCGGTCCTCGTGCATGCTGTAGTCTCCGTGCGCAGCGCGGTCCCTCCGGACGGACGGGCGTTTTGTTGGCGTGTTTCGCGAGTTCATGGGCGCACCTTTCTGTAGCTCCCCACAGCTATTGTACGCCTACATGCTTTACTTACGGCACAGAATCGCAGTGTGGGAGAATGGGGAGGGGAGCGCCGACGAAAAACTGGACCGAATTAGGCTGGGTTAGGAGTTCGCAACGGTGCGACGACTGCCGTCAAGCACGCCGGCGACGAAGTGCTCGTTGCCGAAAACAACGGCATTGAATCCGGTTGCGCTTCCGCGATGTAATGCGAAGAAAAGGTGCTAGAATCGGGCTACAGACAAGCAGATTTTTCCTTCGAAGTAAGGTCGTAGCGGTGGTTTTCTCCAGCCTACTTTTCATCTTTGCGTTTTTGGCGCTGAACCTGTTCGTGTATGCGCGTGTGAGCGCCCAGTACCGCAATCCGGTGCTTTTGGGCTTCTCGCTGGTGTTCTACGCATGGGGTGGGCCGAAATTCCTGTTTCTGCTGGTAGGCGAAACGTTTGTGAGCTGGCTGATAGCGCTGCTGATTAGCCGCGCGCCAACCGATAAGGCTCGCAAGGTGCCGCTTGTTACCCACTTGGTTATTTTGCTGGGACTGTTGGGCGTGTTTAAGTACGCAGGGTTTTTACTGGGTAACGTGCAGGCTGTGTTTGGGGTGCCCGAGGTTATTCCGAATTTCGTGTTACCTATCGGCATTTCGTTCTACACGTTCCAGCTGATCAGCTACGTGGTTGACGTGTATCGTGGGCAGGTTGAGCCGCAACCGCGCTTCTGGAAGCTGCTGCTGTATTCGAGCTTGTTCCATCAGTGTATTGCCGGCCCTATCGTTCGCTATGAAACCATTGCCGACGAAATAGACAACCGCCGTTTCACCCGCATGGGCATGTACGTTGGCATTCGGCGCTTCAGCATCGGCTTGGCGAAGAAGGCCATTCTGGCAAATTCGTGCGCAGCGGCGGTGGCCACGCTTCTGCCTGCGGGCGTTGACGAGTTATCGCTTCAATCGACTGCGGGGCTGTGGCTGGGCATGCTGTTCTACATGCTGCAAATCTACCTGGACTTCTCGGCGTATTCCGACATGGCTATTGGTATGGGGCGCATGGTGGGATTCCATTATCTGGAGAACTTCAACTACCCCTACACGGCGCGCTCTATTAAGGATTTCTGGTCGCGTTGGCACATTTCGCTGTCCACGTTCTTCCGCGATTACGTGTACATTCCGCTCGGCGGTAGCCGCTGTTCAACGCTAAAGATCGTGCGCAACTACGCGGTGGTGTGGTCGCTTACGGGATTTTGGCACGGAGCCAGCTGGAACTTCGTGCTGTGGGGCCTGTACTATTTCGTGTTTTTGATGTTGGAGCGGTTCGTTATTAAAGACCGCATGCCCAAGCCAATCGGGCATGTGTACGCCTTGCTGGTGGTGTTCTTCGGGTGGGTTCTGTTTTACTACACCGACCCTGCCGAGCTTGGTTGCGCGCTTGCGGGTATGTTTGGGTTCGCGGGCGGCGGCCTGTATACCATGCAGGTGGGTACGGTGTTTCTGTCGAATATGTTCCTGCTGGCGTTTTCCATTGTGGCGTGTTTCCCGTTTGGTAAGTGGTTGCGCGGCAAAATGTTCGAGTTTGCAGCCGAGAAGCCCGCGGCGTTGCTGGCGCTCAACATAATTGAGGTTGCCACGCCCATTGTGCTGTTGCTACTGTCGGTGGTGGCGTTGGTGGGTGACAGCTACAATCCGTTCCTCTATTTCAGGTTCTAGCGGCGGGTGGTGACTATGAGCAACTTGGAACAACAGCGCAAAATCGGCCAAAATCAGGCAGAACAGAACGCATATATGGAACAGACGCCGCAGGCAGAACAGAACTCGTATGCGGAACGGGAAGCGTTTGCGCAGCGGGAAGCGTTTGCGCAGCGGGAAGCGTATACGGAGCGGGTGCAGCAAGTAGAACAGAATGCGTACGTGGAACAGGTGCCACAGGAAGAACAGACGCCGCAAGCAGAGTGCGCGCTACAGGTTGAACAGGCTTCGCAGACGGAACCGGCGCCGCAAGCACCGCAGTCCACGCAGGCACAGCCCACGCAAGCACAGCGGCCCACGCAGGCACAGTGGGCGCCGCATCCGCCGCGCGCCCGTAAGCGCCGCGCGACCGACGTCGATCTGCTGCCCCGCCAGGCAATGCTACTCTCGAAAGCCGACCGACGCACCATGGGCACCTGGTGGACGCTTGCTATCAAGCTGTTCAACGGAGTAATGTGCGTGGGCTTCGTACTGGGGCTGTGCCTGTTCTTGCGCCCGCAGGTATCCGAGGCGGAAAACCGCAAGCTAACGGAATTCCCGCAAATCACCTGGGAATCGTTTTGGGATGGCTCGTTTACGGCGGACGTATCCACGTGGTATGCCGACACGTTCCCATTCCGCGATCAGCTGATGGCTGTAAACCATTGGATGCGGGGCTTCTACGGCATCGAGCCGAACGAGCAGGTCATCGGTGGCGAGCGTCAGGCCGACGACATTCCCGACCAGGCTTCCGCGCCCACAACGCCGCCGCCTGTGCCCGAAGCGAAGCCGCCCGAGGACTACGACAGCACCGAGCTTGAAGCCAACATTCAAGGCGAAATTATGAATGGAACGTACGTGAAGGACGGGGCGTGCTACAGCCGCTACTACTTCACGCAGGAAGCGGCGAACGCGTATTCCGCGGCGGTGAACAAGGCGGTGCAGGACTTAGGCGACGCGGGCACGGTGTATTCCATCGTTATTCCCAACAATTCGGGGGCGCTTCTGTCCGATGACGAGCTTGCGGCGCTTGGCGGGTCGAACCAGGCCGACGCTATTTCGTACTACTACAGCCTCTACGACGAGCGCGTGCGCACGGTGCCTACTACCGACACGCTGCGCGAGCACAATTCCGAGTACTTGTACTTCCGCACCGACCATCACTGGACGGCGCTTGGGGCTTACTACATTTACCGTAACTTCTGCGAGCAGAAGGGCATTGAGCCGCATAACATTGCGGATTATGAGGAAGTTGACTTCGACGGATTCTTGGGTACGTACTATGGGTCACTGAAGCTGGATTCGATGGCCAAAAACCCCGACGTGGTGCAAACGTGGACGCCGAAGGGCACCAACGACATGACGTTTACGGACACCGAGGGCAACGTGGTTGACTGGAATGTCATCGAGGACGTGTCGGCGTGGAATCAGGGGTCGAAGTACAACTGCTTTATCGGCGGCGATCAGCCGTGGGCGGAAATTCACAACCCGAATATTACGGACGGTTCGGCATGCGTGGTGGTGAAGGAATCGTACGGCAACGCCTTCGTGCCGTGGCTGGTTGATCATTACCAGCATGTGTACATTGCCGACTTCCGCTACACGTCTACCAACGTGGTCGACTTCATGAAGGAACACGGGGTGGGCGATTTGATCATCATCAACAACATTGGTATTGCGGGCAACGTTGACGTGGCGGGAAAGATTGCCAGCATCGTGTAGCGCTGCGGGCGAGAGAAGGTGCGTGCATGAAGCGGGTCGTTGTTGTGGGCGGCATGGGTGCAGGCAAGTCCACCGTGTGCGCCGCGCTGGCCGATGCAGGGGCGCAGCGCATCGATTTGGATAAGCTGGGGCACGAGGTGCTTGAATATGCAGATGTGAAGCGCGAGCTTGCGGATGCGTTTGGCCGCGATGTGATTGATGAGCAAGGTCAGGTTGACCGCGCCGCGCTGGCGGCAAAAGCGTTTGCAACCGACGCGGCAACCGAAACGCTGAACCGCATTACCCGCCCGCGTATTGAAGCGGCGTGTGCGGGCCGACTGCGTGAGCTTGAAACAGCGGGATGCGCGGCTGCAGTGGTTGAGTTTTCGGCATTTCAAAGCCGCGATGACGCCATAGCGCGCGATGCCGATGTGGTGGTTGCCGTTGTTGCCCCTGTTCAGTTGCGCGTAGCGCGTGCAGTTGCGCGTGGGTGGGGCAAAGCCGACGTGCAGCGGCGCATTGCGCGGCAAATATCTGATGAAGAACGTATTGCGCAAGCAGATGTGGTGTTCGATAACAGCGGCGCGTCGGACGACCTACAAAGGCGCGTGCTCAATTGGTGGCAAGCCTACGAAAAAGAAACACTAAAACCCCAGGCAGAGTAGCCTTTTTGTGTCGTCAAAACGTACACGTTTTCAACTCGCAAAAGCTTGACCATTATACATATTCCCCCTCTTGTAAAAGCCCAGAATAGGGCTTTTTTCACACGTAAAGTCGGACAGCGGCAGCGTTTTGTCAGCCCTCTTTTACCCGTTTTCTAAATGTGTACGTTTTGACGACGCCGGTTAAAGGGGCTTATCTCACACCGGCGTTTCCAATGCGGGACGGAGGTGTATCGGGTTGAGTGCGAACGCGGCTGCTGCTGCCGAAAGGCTTGCTGGTAACTCCGGTGCAGCTGAGGTACCGCGAGCTCGCGCACGGTGGTTTCTTGTGCGCGTGCCCGAAGGGCGCGAAGCGGCCACGTGTGAACGCGTGCGTTCGTGTGTACCAAACGGCCTGGTGGAAGACGCTTTCGTGGCTCGCAAGGAACGCTGGTTTAAACGTGGCGGCACGTGGCGGCTCGAGCCTGTGCGCATGCACAAGGGTTACTTTGTTGCCGCATCGCGTGACGGGCGAGCACTGGCACGTGAGCTTTCGCGGTTGAGCTTTCCCGTTGAACTGGCGGGTGCTCCGGGTGCGGATCCTGCTCCGATGCCGGTTGAAGCACAGTCGTGGCTTGAAGCGGCAATGGATGCTAGCCGCGTGCTGCGCAACAGTACGGCGGTGATAGAGGGCGGCCAGCTGCATGTGCAAAGTGGCCCCTTGGTGGGTCAAGAGCCGCGCGTGCTCAAGGTCGACCGGCACCACCGCTGCTGCACGGTGCGCGTGGGTGGGCCGAGTAGTGGCTTCTGTGAGCTTTTGCCTATGGAGGTGCCGTACAAGAGCTAACGGTGGCTGGCGCGTAGGTGCCAGCTTCTCTTGGCGGGGCCGCTTGCGAGCGATCCCACCAAGGGAAGCAGCCTTGATGGTGGCGGCCCGAACATGAACATACTCCCAGCGCGACTGCTGGCAGCTCCTGTCATAGAGTGCCAGTGGACGTGGGAACAATACGTCTGACAAAGGGCCTTGCGCGGCAATGGCGAAGCTGTGCCCACAAATGGCCCAGCTCCCGGCGAAGAGGGTGGCGAAGCCGCGCTCGCGGGAGGTTCTGTGATTCCCTGAAGGAAGGAGCGGCGAAGCTATGCCCCGACTCGACTGGTATCCGGTACAGGTGATGTCTGGTCAGGAACGCAAGATGGTGCGTCTTATAACAGCAGCATGTGCCGAGGCTGGCGAGCTACCTGGGAAAACCGGGGAATCCGGTGCCGGTGAGCATAATGGCGCGGGGGAAGCGGGCGGCGCATTCGACAAGGCCGCTGAATCCAGCGACATTATCAGGGACAACGGATTGCGTGGCACCTGCGAGTCTGATGGCGATGGCGAACTCGACGACCAGAGCGAGCCACTTAAACTCGATGAGTGCTTTGCGCCCCGCTACCGAACCCAAAAGAAAATGCGCGGCGAGTGGCGCAACGTGGAGCGCCCGCTCATGCCGGGCTATCTCATAGCAGTGGTGAACAACCCCGCCCAGTTGGCGCGAGTGTTGCGTTACGTGAATGGCTTTTGCCGGGTGGTCAAGGTCGGTCAGACGTACGTTCCCTTAAGCGGCTATGAGCGCGAATGGCTGGAGGCCAACACAAGTCGGGGTGACCGCGTGGTGCCCATGAGTTTCGGCCATAAGGTAGGCGGTGTGCTCGAAGTGACGCAAGGCCCCCTGAAAGGCTACGAAGGTCGCATCGTAGGAGTAAAGCGCGCAGATAGCCTGGCAATGCTCGAGTTCCACGTAGGCAACATGAGAATAAAAACAACCGTCGGCCTGGGGATACTTCCAGACTGACGCGGAAGAAAGCAAGGATTGAAGCAAACGTTTAACAAGGGAATAAAGGATGCAGCGCTGCTTGGCAACGATGATCCTGCGAGCGTGGACTTGGTGATAGCGAAGGCTACACATGATCCAGACATCGCTCGGGGGGGGGGTTCATTGAGAGCGGGGAGTGCACGATAGTGATAGAGCCTACGGAAGAAACACGGCACGTTGCGTCGTGTTTTTTACACTCTGATGAGGTGGACATTTCGTCGGAGACTCGCAAGATTGCAGCTGAGGTGGACGCTGCTGGCAAGCACGAACCAAACCTTTGCGAGGACGGCATTCCGGTCGATGTTCTGGAAAAACTACTTCCCGGAGACGATGTTGTCGTTCTGGAAGAGCCAAACGTTGCGGGGGGTTTGGGGTACCGTTTTGCGAAGCGCACCTTCGATGTGCTGGCATCGAGCGCAGCTCTTGTTTTACTTGCTATACCAATGGCAGCAATAGCTTTCAAGATAAAGCTTGAGTCACAGGGGTCAGTCATCTACGCACAAGATCGCATTGGAAAAGGCGGCGCGATCTTTAAGGTGTTCAAGTTCCGCAGCATGTACACAGACGCCGAGGCACGAGGCGCTCAGTGGGCGACAGGTGACGACCCTCGCGTTACTCCGTTCGGTAAGGTAATGCGCAAAACGCGTCTCGACGAGATTCCCCAGTTCTGGAACGTTCTGAAAGGTGATATGAGTCTGATAGGTCCACGCCCAGAACGCCCGGCGTTTTGCGAAGCGTTCGAAAAGCGCATTCATGGGTGGCATTACCGCACGCTGGTGCGCCCAGGCCTTAGTGGTCTCGCGCAGGTTTCGGGTGGTTACGACTTGCTGCCCGCCGAAAAGGCTCTCTACGACATTAAGTACATAGAAAACCGCAGCATAGGGTTAGATCTTCGCATCGTGTGGCTCACCGTGAAGACCATATTTACAGGGGATGGCGCAAGATGACAAAGATTGCCGTCATTACCGCTGCCACAAATACCATTCCGCGTTTTCGTATTGATATGATCGATGAGTTCGTACGTCGAGGCTGTGAAGTTGTCGTTTTCGGAGATGAACCTGAAGAAGAATGGACAGAGTATTTCTCCAGTCACGAAGTGGGTTACCGACGTTATCGTGTTTCTCGTAATGGCACGAATCCTATAGCCGATATAAAGACCCAGTATGAGCTGAGATCTCTTTTGCGGAGTGAGCGTCCGGACAAGGTTTTCACGTATCAAGCTAAGCCCAACATATACGGAACACTAGCTGCGCGCTCGGCGGGGATAGAAGAGGTGTATGTAATGATGGGCGGCCTAGGGTCTGTGTTTCACGCGGGTGACGCCAGGTCGAGGGCGGTGCGCAAGGTGGTCTCTATGCAGTACCGTCGAGCTTTCAAAAACGTACGCAGTGCATTCTTCCAGAATTCAGAGGACGTGAAGTTATTTGAAGATCTTGGCATTGTCGATCATGCCAAGGTCGTTATGCTTCGCGGCTCGGGGGTGAACCTCGGGCAATACCCGATGCGACCTCTTCCCACCAAAACGTCCTTTCTTTTTGTCGGTAGGCTTGTTCGCGGCAAGGGAGTGTTTGACTATCTGGAAGCCGCTCGCATCGTGAAATCTATTCACCCAGAAGTGGAATTTCACTTGGTCGGCCCCTTCGACACGAACCCCACGGCGCTTAAACCCGAGGAACTGCGTCAATACATCGATGATGGCACTGTCGAATACGAAGGGGAGAAAAAGCCAAACGAAGTGCAGCCCTGTTTGGAGCGTTGTAGCTGTTTTGTACTGCCCAGCTACTACGGTGAGGGTACGCCCAAAAGTGCGCTTGAGGCCATGGCGACGGGACGGCCGCTCATCGTGGCGGACGCCGTGGGCTGCCGCGAGGTCGTGCGCGACGGTGAGAACGGCTTCTTTGTGCCGCCGAGGGACCCCGAGGTCATCGCCGAGGCGATGACCAGGCTCATCGACGATCCGGCGCTCGCCGCGCGCATGAGCGAGGCGAGTAGACGCATGGCCGAGAAGCTCTTCGACGTGCGAAAGGTGAACGACGTCATCTGTAAGACGATGGGGATCACTACTCAGATGGACATCTTGTTGGAAGTGTCTGAGATTCAAGAGTCGGAGAAACGATTCCGGTGTTAGAGCCCATGCGCGTTCTACAGGTTGTGACCAAGATGGATCGAGGCGGGCTCGAGACGTTCATTATGAACATGTATCGGCAGATAAATCGAGAGAAGGTCCAATTCGATTTCCTCTGTCACAGGCAGGGTGAGCATGATTATGATGAAGAGATACGATCCCTGGGGGGACGAATCTATCGTATTTCGCGCTGTAATCCGTTGAGTCTAAGATACCTAAAGGAGTTGGACACCTTCTTTTCCAAACATCACTACAAAGTTGTTCATTCTCATATTAACTGTATGTCTTCGCTTCCGTTAGCGGTCGCCAGACGTTACGGTGCTGCTGTACGAATAGCGCATTCGCACAGCAGTCGCCAAGACAAGGATCTCAAATATCCGATCAAGCTAATGTGCAAACGATTCATTAGACACAACGCCACTGATCTCTTTGCCTGTGGCGTTGAGGCCGGAAAATGGATGTTTGGCACTAGCAACTTTAAAGTGATTAGGAACGCTGTTGATGTATCGAGCTATGCCTTCGATAAATCTGTTCGCTCTCGTGTTCGCGATGAGCTGGAAATTGAGAGCAATGCACTTGTGATTGGCCACGTTGGTAGGTTTGAGACTGTCAAAAACCATGCCTTTATCATTAGCGTGTTTGCCACGATACTTGATGCGTGCCCAAGCGCTGTCTTGGTTCTCGTTGGAGATGGTGCTTTGCGTAATAATATCGAGAAACAGACCATTTCGTTGGGGATTTTCAACTCAGCTCGATTTCTAGGCATTCGCTCTGACGTTTCTGATCTATTGCAGGCCATGGACTGTTTTCTCATGCCTTCGATATACGAAGGGCTTCCCTTGGTGCTGGTTGAGGCTCAGGCAACCGGGTTACCGTGTCTCGTTTCCGATTCAATTCCAGAGGATTGCGACCTTGGTGGGAAGCTAGTTCATCGTGTAAGTCTCAGGGAGGACGTCTCATTGTGGGCTGGTCGCATCATGGCGATATCCAATGTTGGAAATGATCGCTCTAGGGGTGTTTCGATAGTCAGGCAAGCGGGCTTCGATGCGCATGATGTGTCGGCACGTTTGCAAGAATTCTATATGCTAGCAGCTGAAGAGAGTAATGAATACTAGTAGTTTTTAAGCCTTTCTGATCCCTTAATTTAGGATAAATAGAAGGCCGGTTTGATCCTATGAATTGCTCATATGCTAATTAATGTGTTCAATATTGGGCTGATGTGCTTTTGGTATGCTTTGCTAAAACCTAGTCGTAGCGATTCCGCCAAGCGTCTGTTCTGCATTATCTGTGCGGTTCAAATGGGGCTCATTGCTGGTTTGCGTGCCGATTCAGTCGGGGAAGATACGTCCACATATCACCATTACTATGACGTTTTATGGTTGCTTTCTTTGGAGGATATGTGGTCTCCGGTCGCTCCTCTTGGAGGGCTGTATCAGAGTAGTCCTGGTTTTTATTTACTAATGAAACTATGCCAGTTGTGTGGACTGAGTTGGCAGGGCTTTGTGTTTTTTGAGTCAATGCTGTTCTGTCTTGCACTGGCTTATTTCGTTTATCATTGCTGCGAAGATCCCTTGATGGGGTTCTCGCTCTACACAGCGATTTTTTTCTCATTTATGCCGTTGTCAGCCATGAAGCAGAGCTTAGCGATAGCTCTGACTCTGTTTGTGGGATACAAGTTCGCACGGGATAGGCGCTACGTTGTCTTTCTTTTACTTGTTGCGATAGCTACCACAATGCATAAGTCAGCATTGTTTGCCTTGCCATTGGGTTTTCTGTCAAACGTTCCGCTTAATCGTAAGGTGATTGCCGCTTCGGTAGTTGTATGGATGCTTCTTGCGTTGTTCTCGCGTCCGATCTTGGTTGCTGTAAACAGTGTTCTGGCGTTTGGGGGTGATTATTCCGTTAGCTATGTAGGTTCCAGAACGCTGGTTTATCTGCTTGGGCTTGGCTGTATTTGGATATTTGCGCTTAGTCGCTATCGGTATGTTGAAGAAGGTAAATTAGACGAATATAAATTCCAAGTGATCATGCTCATGGTCGGGTTGATGTGTGGTGCTCTCAGCATGGCAAATTCAAACGCTTTTCGTGCGGCTTATTACTACATTATCGTTGTAGTCGGACTGTTGCCTGCTGCAATCGGAACATATAAAAAAGGCAGTAGGTTTTTAATGACGTACGACATGACTGCTGCGTGTATTTTGTTTATTGTCACGGTACAGCCTTTGGTTTTAGGCACATCCAGCTATCACTTTTTCTGGAATCAATGATAACCCTTAGATGCAACCCACCATTTCTTTGCTGCGTTCAGATAGATGTCATACATGTCCGAACAGAAATAGGCGACGTGTTTGCGCTCGTCAAGCCCGAACTGTTTAAACCATTGATCCATGTCATCGGCACCTCTACCTTCAATGACATCTACCAAGCATCCGGTGGCACCATCATATGCGCAGGCCCAAAACACACAAACCTGCTTTCCTGTATCAGATTCGCGATAGCTTTTGGCATGTATCTCATCTGTAAGCAGGATAGAAGGCAGTGCTGGCATTTTGATATGTACGCTATCGATTACAAGACGTACCGTATCGTGTGTGATGTTACACGCGCATGCCACCTCGGTTATGGTTTGCCGTGCACGCAAAAGATCGATAATGCGCCTCTCAAGCGCTTCAGTGATAGTGGTGCTTATGAGGCCATCACCCAGCTTGTAAATCCTGAGATGGCAAACTTGCACCACCCGGGGCAGTCATCGATAGCGCCGTCATCAAAAGCACAGCCGTGCGAAAAGCACTTCTCCGAAAGAGACTCGGCACACAGTACATCCCATGCACTAGGCTCGCCTTGTTTGATCCTTCTAAGTGCAGAAAGCTCGACTTCGTGTGCGGTAAGCACTCTTCCATCGGGCTTTGTACACTCACTTGCGTATGTGTCAGGAAGTAAGCCTTGTGTGTACGCAAGTCTCCTTTTCTTATTGGCTTCTCTGCCGTTCATAAGAGTTCTCCAATCCTCTGGTGACGCAGATGCCGCAAGGGGGGTGTGGGGTGGTGCTAGCACCTTACACCTCTCGTATATTCGCTTCCGATACGCTATCGGATCTGCGCTATCGGAAATCGCTGTTAATAGATGTAATCGGAAGCTTGACACAATCATGAAAGTGGTCGCATGAAATCGCAATACCCCAGTTCAGAGTATGTGAGCGACACAGCTCTCCACGAGAGGAGTTTTGCCATGCCCAAAATGAAGGCAGAAATTGGCAAAACAACACCAGATTCAGAAAGGTCAGACAGTTTAGATGCAGTTTATAACTCTTACCTTTAATCACGAGAAGTTTATCATTGAGCATCTGGAAAGTATTAAATTCCAGATTGAGAGATTTGCTTCCGAGCCATGCTCTGTTTTAGTGGTAGATGATTGCTCCGGTGATGAGACAGTAAATAAAGCGAATGTATGGATAGCGAAGAATAGAGGGTTGTTCCAAAGCGCAGAAGTCGTTTCCTCTCAGCGTAATGAGGGGTTAACCCGTAACTTTATCAAAGCGATTTCGTTAGTAAAAGAGGATAGATTCAAGATATTAGCAGGTGACGATCTTTATGCGATGAATAACGTGTTTGATGCTGTTGGAAAATTTGATCTGTTTGAGACACCGATAATCCCTTTTACAGATAGTCAAGGTGTGGAATACTCAATAAAGACAGGGTTAGAGTTCTACTATCGATATGAAAGAAGGCCTGTATCGATAAAGCTAATCAAAACAAACCTATCGAAAGGGTATTTTTTTTCTGCACCGGGAGTCTTCGTATCAAGACAGATTGTTAAGGATGATGGATTGCAAGAGTATATCTTACAGTTTCGAAACATTGAAGATTTACCTATGTGGCATTATTTGTTAAATATTCAAAGTAATCCAATAACTATTGGTAGAGCTGCAGTTCCCTATGTGATGTACAGAGTAGGTTCAGGAATTAGCACTTCTCCTACACATGAGTCTGCATCGCAATTCAGAGTCGAGGAAGAAAAGATAAGGCGAATTGCATGTCCGAATTCAGGACAAAAGGCTAGGTGGGGAAGAATAATTAAGATAGCGGCTTATCTTCCTGTGTATATGATGGGTATTGGCAAGATTGGTGCTTGTAAGAAAAAATACAAGCACCAATGGGCTAATGCAGCAAGATACTTGACGTACATTCAAGCATGTGCTTCTGATTTCGAGTATGAAGGAGCTGAGCGTTCAAGGTTTAGTGTGGACGATTCGAGCAAAAGCTTAATCTGACCTGCAATGATGAAAGCAAAACACATAAAAGTCGATAGTGAGTCACCCAAATTAGCCCGCAATTAGGGCACACCTACCTAAGCCCCTTGCAGGGGAATTTCAAAAATAGTGGTGTTAAACCTTAAAAATCTAGACCAAATGCCTCACCTCCAACAAGTTGGAGGATCCGTAATTTGCGGCCTACTTGTTGTGGTTGGGCAGTGCCACTCCTCCCTTATCGAGAGGAGTATTGCCATATGCAAGCAAAAGGCGACGTCTCATGCTCTTGTAGTTTGTAAACCTACAAGCTCGGCGTTTCATATCCTTGATCTTGCGGTTGACGTTTTCGGCATAAGCGTTGGTCTTTCCCGTCATATAAGCGTTCAGGATGTACTCCTTTACGCCTTTGATACTGTTTGCAGCAGTAGCAAACTCTTTGATTCCGCAGTTTTGAGCCTGGCTTATCCAGTTACCAAGGGCTCTTAATGTTGACGGTTCCCTTGCGTCCCATATTGGGCTCCTTTTCCGGGATGCAGGGTGCTAGCCCGCGGCGGCGGGTGCTGTCCGCTGCCGCGGGATCAATTATAGGATGCAGGTTTATGGCGCCTTACATCCCTTGTTCTCAAATGGTGATATTAAGCCTGCATCCTGTGTCTTATGCTAGGTCGCATGATGAGGATTTCGCACACACTCAATCCAGAAGGGTTGGGTGTACACACAAAACCTTATGGGAAAGCTGTGTATGGCTTGTGAAAGGTCAGAAATGAGAACTGAACCACATGAAATCCAGAACACCCAAAAACCCCGCTTTGATAGTGGTCAACCGCTAGACCACCTCTCTGAGTGTCGATGAGATGGAAAAGGTCTACATGCGGGATTTGTTCAAGTGGGAGTAACTCCAAAAGCCATAATCGACTTCTTGGAGGAGCCTGAAATCGAAGAAAGGATACCTGCAATGAAAAGAACCCTGTTCGAAAGGGTGAAGTACCGATTACGCAAGTCTTGTTATGACGCTTGTCATCCGGATTGGGTAAGTCTTAATTCGTGTGGGAATAATAGCCAAATCTAATGTCTGAACAGGTAAAACAAAGAGAATCTAACCTCAAGTTGTCACTTGGGGGCAAAAAGAGGGCATACTAACCCAAGCCCTTCATAGAGTAGCTTTAAAAAAGATGACCAAAAGCCCAAAAATCGAATATGTTACAACTGGTGTGGGGGAGACCGAGAAGCCATCGCATGTGACCTATTCGCTAGTTAGCACCCTCCTTTCTCTTGTCGCTTCTTGTAAACAGCGGGATGGGCTTGTTGGGTTCTCGTTTGTGACCAAGCACCAACAAACAACGGCGTCTCAAAGCTGCAAAGCTCATAAAGCCACGGCACGTGCGAATGATGTCTTTGATCTGTCGGTTCAAACTTTCTGCAATTGCGTTTGTACGTCCGTATTCCCAGGCGTTCAAGATGTAGGTTTTCCGTTTGCTTATGGTGTTAGACACGCTGCGCATCTCAGGTACATCAGTGCGCCGAGCAATAGATATCCAGCGCTTCAAAACGGTTTCCATCTCGTCTCGGCTTTCAAAGGTTGTATCAGACCATTCGAAGAAAAGCTGGAGGGCAAGATAGGCTCGTTTCAGATCATCTGCCCCGATAGACTCAAGGGAACAACTTACACATTCACGTTCTTTTTGCCGTTTGAGCATGTCTTTTCTGGTGAGCATGAGCTTGGCGGCCTTGCGCAAGATACGTCTTTGCTCTTTGTGGTCTATGTCATCTTCAATTGTACGAGTGAGCCGACGTCGTACATCATCAACAGCTTCTGTTACAAGCTTTGCTACATGAAATTTATCAGCATAGATAACTGCACCAGGAAAAAACTTTTCTGCAAGGCTAATGTAGGAGCCGTTCAGGTCACACGATATAGTTGCCACCGCATCACGCTCACCTTTTGTAAAGCTTTCCAGATACGCTGTGACGGTTTTAGGATCATCGCCTGCAAGCATGTCAACGAGCGTCTTTTCATCGGCATCATAGATACAGCTTGCCATATGAGGTTCACCTTTTCTGATTGCAATCCTTTTAGGAAACGCTTTAACCTCATCAATGCAGAGGTTGTGTGGCAGACGGTGTTTGGGCATTTGTGCGTTTGCTTCTATCTTGGCAATGATGTTTTTAGAAGCACCAGTTATGCGCTCAAGTTCAGCGATGGTTTTGCCTTTGCCCAGTTCATCCAAAACAAACGCTTCCAGGCGAGTGCTTGCGTGAGGTGTAAGCCGGCAGAGAAGTGGCTGGTCTTCTGTAAAGGTCTTACCACACATCGGGCATCTAAAACGTCTCTTCTTAAGAGCGATAAGACAAGGCTTTCCTGCGTAAGGTGCGTGATAGACCGTAGCGGTTGTAG
>NZ_JAAKEA010000030.1:0-18753 GCF_011038935.1 Adlercreutzia sp. ZJ138
AAGAAGAAGCGCCTTTCTCTGTTCGAAAAGATGAACACACCCCTTGAGGTTATGCCGCAGGCGTAACTCCCCGCCTAAAAACCCGAGAAGCTGTGATTAGTTCGTTGTCAATTGCGCGACGAACAAACTCTGACCTGCTGACTCCCGCTTCTCGCGCCATACGATTTACTGCTTGAATACGGGATCTCGGGATTTTAAGGGAGATAGTATCCATCGGTTTTTTCTCGAGCGGGCGCCCTACCATCACCCTACTCGTATCGTAATCGCTTAAATCGCCAGTTTCTACCTTGGCGACGATTTCGTCTACCTCGTCCACTGTCAGTCCAAGTTCGTTGCAAATCTGCTTGTCATTCGTTGTTGTCATCATTTTCTCCTCCCAAAGCCAAGTGCCCTCTTGATCGGATTCTTTTGCGAAGGGATGCTCGGATCGTTCAAGACAGCACTAAAGCCGCTGCTTCTCAAGCATTTCAAGCTCTCTCTCGAAAAGATCGATCGCTTCTTGTTTTGAATGGATGTTGAGTTTGGCGTACGCAGTCCGAATGTATCCGCGCACCGTGTTGGGGGAGAGATAGAGTCGTTCTGAGATGAATGTACTGCTGCGGCCTTTAGCGATGTATCCCATGATTTCGGCTTCGCGATCGGTGAGTTCGTAGGTTAGCTGTATGCTCAGTTGGACTTCGATAAGGGGATCCCGGTTCGGTGTGGTGGCAATGGGGGTATTATCTGTCGAGACGGGTTCAGCCGTCTCAGACAGGGTGTTATTCGCTGGTTGGGAGTTGGGTTTGGTAAGAGCTTGCTGTCTCCATACGAGCGCTAGGATGAACATAGCTAAAGAGAATGAACAAAAGATGGCTATCACTAATGCGGATAAGGTAAAGAATCGATCGAAGCTTCCCGCAAAAATCTGATTACCGAATAGTAAACCCGCATTAATGCCGAACCACATGCCAGCAAGGGGAAGGCAGACGGCCTTGAGATTCACTATGCGTATCGCTGAGGTTGCGAACGAGAAGAAAAGGATCATCTCGGCAAGTTGAAACGAGCCAGCTACGATGAAATTGTATATATCCCAGTACCACACAGGGGCAAAGGGTAAGATTCCCATGGCGACTACAACTAAGGGAAAGACGATCTGAAATAGCAGCGATATCGATGCTTGCCGAGGTAAAAACTGTGTGATTGCCACGAATAGTAGAAAGCTGACGATAAGAAGGCAGAGATGCCAAACGATAGTGTTCTGTTGAATCGCCGAAGGGCTGTTCAACGATAGGAAGCCGCTTGCACCATAAGCAAACCCAACTGTTGAAACAGCAACGCACGTTGCTAGATTATCGAGTTTAACTATTATGTTGTTGGGTTGTCCGAGCGCCTCGGGGTGTTCTGCTGTTTTTGCATAGCTTAGACCGAGGGCGCATGACACAACGGCTGCGGTAGTGATACAGAAGATACGTGGTACGGGAGGGGCCCAAGCAAGAAGCACAAAGAGAACAATTCCTGTGCAAAAAGAAATCGAAAGTGCGGATCTAATCTGGTCAGCGCTGTGACAAGCGATCATTTTGATCCATGTGATGTAGCTGATACACAAGCCAAAGCCTGCGAATAAGCCTCCTGCAATCTGTAAGGCATACTGTTCGGAAGCGAAGAGCGTTACCAAAATGAGTACAGTTCCCACCATGAGCAGTGCGCCGTAGGTCAATACCATGAAACAAAAGTTCGTGCTGTGCGTGTTGTTAAACCTTGTGGGATAAAGCTGTGCAGCAACAAAAACCGCTAGAGCGGCTACTGCAATACTGATACCCAATGCATAGTTGAATAAATCTGCTCCGCGGCCGTCAGATCCGAAGAGTGTTCTGCTGAAGAGCAAGACAAGCTGAATGCCCCAGCAGAGCCCGAAACCGAGGCTTAGGGGATTGAGGGGGATACATCGGGGCATTGCTCTACCTCCTGAACACGAAAACCGGTGTGCGAGCAAAGGACGTTGCTGTGTTCACAACTCGATGGTAGCACATGCATGGTGTTGGAGCGCTTTCGCTATCAGTATGATCTTCTTCAAAAAGGGAATACACCAAAAATGGGTGGACGAGTTTTGAGAAACAATGCGATATAGATGGAGACATAACACCTGGTTTCTGATTTGATTCACGTGGCGTAACGCCATGTTTGAAACCAAGGAAAGGGGTTATCATGACAAGGGAAATGAGTCGTCGCTCTTTTATTGGAGCAGGTGCATCGGTTGCTTTGGCAGCGGGCATCATGGGGTTAGCCGGATGCTCTTCTTCGACTAATCAACAGGAGGCAACGGGACAGGATGCGCAGGGTGAGGATGTAGGCGAGCGTCTTGTCGCTTCTGAGACACTTGATACTGATATTCTCGTTGTGGGTCTTGGTGCATCCGGTGTGATGGCCGCCACCGCGGCGGGGAAGGCTGGGGCAAAAGTCCTAGCGATCGACTGTGCGTCATCTATGGTGGGCACGGGCAATGTGAATACTACGGCTCCCTCGGTGTACGGATCAAAGCACCAAAATGAGGCAAATCCCGATAATCAGATCGTTCCTGTCGAGGCGTACAAGGAGCTGCTTGAGCAGACGCATTACCAGGAGAACAGCAAGCTTCTGCGTAATCTTGTCGAGCATTCGGGCATTTGCATCGATACTGCTATTGATGCCGGTCTTACGTTCATGTTTGTGAACACATTGGCTCCAAAAGAGGCTCCGATCGGCGATAGGGCCGGTTGCCTGTATATGGAGGCAATGGAGGATCGTGCACAAGGCTGGGAGCGCATGCTTTCCGACGCGGGAGTGGAAACCCGGTTTGGACTTATTGCGAAGTATCTCATTTTCGACGAGACAGGCGCAGTTGCCGGTGTTCAGTGTGAGAGCGACAACGGTGCGGTGGATATCAACGCAAAAAAGGTAATTTTGTGCTGCGGTGGCTTCTTAGCCAATGAGGAAATGGTCAAGCAGTATTTCGCTGGGGCTAAGATGCTTTCCTGTGGCGACCAAAATGCTAAGGGTGACGGAATTAAGATGGCGCTTTCCGCTGGCGGACAGATGGGCAAAAACTTTAGTGTTTCAATGAATGAGTTCGGTGGTGCTAACGCTCAGGCATCAGGTCTTCGTTATACGTTTGGTGATCTAGAATGCAACAGCGCGTTGCGTATGGCTATCATGGGTCTTCTCATGGTGGATGCTGAAGGTGGACGATTCTTTGATGAAGGTATCGTTTGCGATCGCGGTATGTTTGCCGGAGAGCCGCTCATTCGTAATTCCACTTACTATTGTGTTTGCGACCAGGCGTTTATGGATCGCGTGAAGAGCGAGCCTTTGTCTAATCTGCTTGCGATTGGTGGTAAGGCGGCTAAAGAATGGAAGGCTATTGCCAAGATGACCCTGACCAATATTGAGACGGACATCGATACCGCCATTTCTGAAGGCTGGGCGGCAAAAGGAGATACGATCGCAGAGATTGCCCAGGCGTTCGATCTAAGCAACCTCGAGGAAACCGTTGAGAAATACAACAGTTACTGTGATGCAGGCGAAGATCCAGACTTTTTGGTTGATCCCACGTATCTGACCCCTGTTAAGCAAGCACCCTATTATTTGATTCAATATAATCCGAGTGCATGGCTGTCTCTGGGTGGCATTAAAACCGACGAGCGTTGCCGTGTTCTTGATGTTGACAACAAGCCCATCGATAACCTCTTTGCGGCGGGTGCTGATGCGGATTTGTGGGCTGTTCCTTACGTCTCGAAGGGGGCTGCGAACGGCTTCTGTCTTGCTTCAGGGTGGCTTGCTGGAGAATCAGCAGCTGAGCTACTGGCATAAGTTTTCATTGTAATCATGATGTAAAGCCGCAAACGCTCGAGTGTGTTATTCCTTTTCCTCGGGTGTTTGCGGCGCTGGAGAGACCTCATCGACTTCGCAAAACAAATCGAGGTAATCCTGGGCTGAAAGCCGTTTGATGGGTGATCGTTTGAAGGCTTTTTCATCACGAGAGATAATGAAGTCGACAGGTACGCTTTCGGCGCAGGCGCGTATCAAGCCGTCTTCGAAATCGGGCTCGTCTGACGTTGCGGCTATATGACAAAGGGCGTAATCGATAGCCACCACTTCGAAGAGATCCATAAGGGCAACTATGAATTCGCGCGCTGCTTTTTCATCGGCATACTTAGTTAAAACGTAGTACACGTCTTTAAGAGACCCGGCGCACACATAACCGTGAACATCTTCGTAGGTAATCTCATCAATGAGCATCGTTGCTGCCGCCCATCCCGGGCGCTCGCCCATAGCCGCATCGAGAAGAATGTTGGTATCAACTAGCAGCTTTCTACTCATAGCGACTCGCAATCATATCGCGCACTTCAGCATCGGACATATGCCCGACTGCATTGTTGCGCCCTCGAACGGTAAATTCTTTGATGATCGTGGCGGCATGACTCTTTTTGGATTGTACTGACTTGGGAAGTTGAGGCATCGACCCTGTGGCTTGAATAGAGCCGAGTAAAACAGTACCGCAATACTGTCCGAATGAGAGACCATAATCGCGTTGTGCCAAGGCATCCGCAAATGCAAGAGTATCCGCATCAACACGGCCGGAGAATGTTTTCGTAGTCACAATGCCTCCTTTGTTTACGTGTTTACATTATAGAGTCATCCATATTACTAAACAAGAGAATCTCATCTGTTAGGTACAAGAATCAAGCTTCGAAGCTTCTGTTGTAGGTACAATAGGCTGATGAGGGCGAATACCCACATACAGGCAACATACAGGTTAGAAGTCAGCTGTCGCTTCGTACTGTACTCATACAAGCTAACATACAATACAATTCGCCACAGTACGGAGACGTGTCTCGTACTGTGGCGAATGTTTGGTAGGACTGTTTACAGGGTTTGTTCGACGGGGCTCGGCAAATTAGTGTACTACTGATCGTTGACGGGGTTTTCAGTACCGCTGAGGATGCGTCCAACGATCATGCCGTAGGTCAGGCCACGACCGAGACTGATGCCGCTGCAATGATGCGGATACGTGCCGTAGAACATGCTTCCCGAACACGTTCCCACGGCGTAGAGACCGGGAATTGGTGCGTTCGTTTCAAGGGAGAGTACGGCGCTGTCGGAGTTGACACGTAAGCCGCATTCGGTGGCTAAATTGATCTGTCCTTCGTCGCAAGCATAGAATGGAGGGGTGGTCACGGGTGCAAGCTTTTCAGTGGGCACGCCGAAGTCGTCGTCTGAACCCTTGTCGCACAGTTCGTTGTATCGGTTGACGGTTGCGACGAAAGTGGCAGGATTCACGCCCATTTGCTCGGCGAGCTTCTCCAGCGTGTCGGCGCTTACCGAATCGGCAATGAACCCTTCCGCCTCTTGTTCTGGTGTGACACCAGGGATCGTGAGGTCGCGGATTTTGTCGATATTTGATGCTATGTTTGCATCAGTGATCACCCAATCGTGCGCACCGACTTGGGCGTTTATTGCGTTTGCAAGGAAGTTTGAGGGAATGGACTCGTTGACGAAACGTAGGCCGTAGTCGTTTACGCGCATGAAAGGATGGATCGCTGCACCGAACGCCCCACCGCTTTTTGTGCCAGAGGGATCTGTGCATAGAGCGTGAGGATATTCGTCCTCGAAGGCTCCGACAGCAAGCCCCATCTCATGGCCGTCTCCCGTATTCCCCATGCAGCTGTTGACCCATGCGCGCACTTGCAGGTCGCGCGGACGGAGACACTTCTTCAGTCGTTCCCAGTTGAATTCGTAACCGCCAGTTGCCAAAACGACACCTTTGGAAGCGTTGCATTGAATATACCCTCCGTCAGCGTTCTTTGCAATGACGCCGGTTATACGACCATCGTCACCTTGAATAAGTGTTACTGACCACGGGTTAGCCAGTAGCAGCGACAGATACTGGCTAACCCGTGGTCAGTAACTGAGGATCTGTGTTCGGATCTGTGTTCGTTCTGCCGAACCGATCCGAAGGTTTATTCGATCGTTTTCCGCTGGTAGAATGAGAGAAATTCGTTTTGGCGTTGGAAGGAGCACACATATGTCGTCTCGGCAGATAGACGTTGCCGATATGCAGTGCTGGCTGCTTCGCATGGCGCAAGTTGCGTGGCGTATGCCAGCGGGGGAGGTTGCCATCCTGTTTCGCGACCAAGGCGTTTTTGACTATATTGACGATCTATACGATCTCCTTCACGTGAGCAGCTATCAATGTGCGCTTGGCGATGTGGAAAGATATCTTCAGGCTCGGGGAGCTTTACCATGCAAGAATTGAGTGAAGGGTTGCTTCTTTACCATGGTAGCTACACCGAGGTGCGCAACATAGATCTGGCGCGCTGCGCCTCGGGAAAAGACTTCGGCCGTGGATTCTATCTCACCACCGACTACGAACAGGCTAGAAGCTTTGTAGCGCTTTCAGCTCGGAAGCACCGCGCGATAAGCGGGGAAGAAGTTAGGGGCGGCTATGTATCCGTTTATCGCCTGATGCACCCTGAAAAGCTACTCTTCTACACCTTTCCAGATGCTGATGATCGATGGCTGCATTTTGTCGCTGCTAACCGTCGCGGCGATTTATTCGCTTCTTTGTTGGAAGAGTTGGATGGCTTCGATGTGATTGCTGGGAAAATCGCTAACGATCAGACGGCGCGTACGCTGCAGCTCTACTTGTCTGAGGCGTTTGGCAAACCGGGCACGGCGCAGGCAGATCGACTTGCTGTGTCGACACTTTTACCTAATCGGCTTTCCGATCAGTATTGCTTTAGGACAAAGAAATCCATTAATCATCTTGTCTTCGAAGGGAGCACTGTCTGTGAAGGCTGACTTCGGAGAACCATTAACTGAATCCCAAATGGAAGCTTGCGCGATTATGGTTATGCGCATGATGCTTGAGGACTTCTCGAACGATAAGGGATATTCCTTCCCGGAAGCTCTTGTCGGGTTTGCTGGATCGAACACGTATCAAATGCTCTTCGACTACGATACTCGCCTATGGGCTGAAGGTCCTGATTATCTATGCGGCATTTGGACGCGCGAGAAAAACAGCTGACAACTAGGATAGACAATAGGGACAGCCTAGTGTCTATCCTGATCTCTTGCTGCTCCTATTAAGTGAGTGCGATTAGTGCGTTGTCATCATTTTCTCCTCCCAAAGCCATGTGCCCTCTTGATGTAAATCCGCAGGCAACTGACTAGCAGCTTCCTACTCATAGCGGCTTGTAATCATATCGCGCATTTCAGCGTCGGGCAGATGTCCGACTGCACGATGGTGTCCTCGGGCGGACAGCCCATGTTTCTGAGTAAGCGAATCGCATTTGTAAGGTGTGCAAACTAAGTTTCGTAGGGCACTCTCTTTGGTACACAAAACGCTCTCATTCGTGAAATAGCTCAACTATTTTTATTCTTTTGTGGCACTGCGGTTTACAATGGATGTTCGACGTCACGTATTTAGCAAGGAATAATTGATGACGAAGTGGAACACCGCCAAAGAGATTCTCTTCGAGGATCTGCAAAGCGCTTCTGATAAGGAGCTACAGCTTCGCACGCTCCTTTTAGGCACGTGTTTCCTTGCTATTATTTCCGCCATTCTTACCGCCATGAACATCGAGAAGGGTTGGTGGCTCATGACAGTGAGCACCTCGTTGCTTATGGTTGGATTCATAGTTGCCGCCCTGTGCGCTTATCGGAAGAAAGCTTTGGTGTCAGCAGCAATCGCTGCGGTTATGGTTGCGATCACATTTTCTTTCTATGCTGTGTCGGGCGAGAACGAAGGATTTGCCTGCTTGTGGATCTTGTTGGTTCCTGTCATCGGCCCAAGTCTTTTGGGTATTCGGGTTGCGTTCTTTTTAAGCATGTACTTCCAGTTGTTTCTAATTGCACTGTTCTATACTCCGCTGAATCAGATAGTTGTGGATTACTACACCGCCACCTTTCTAACACGTTTTCCCGTGCTGTATTTCGCTGCTTTCGGTGGTATGGGTGTATTGGCTGTTCAGAAGCAGTATTACTTGAATAAAACCGTCAGCCAAGCTTACCACGATGGTTTGACTGGGCTGTACAACCGCGTGTATTACAATCAGGTTCTAGAGAAGTGTGCTAACAAGGACTTTTCACTGGTGATCTTCGACCTGAACCGGCTGAAGTATATTAACGATACCTTTGGGCATTTGGCTGGCGATGAGATGATCTGTGCTGCAGCTGACTTTTTGCGCAACGCTTTTGGGCCCGATAGCACTATTTCCCGCATCGGTGGCGACGAATTCGCCGTTGTAAGCTTCGACGATCCCGAGCGGGTATCTGATCAGCTTGCCGATCTCATTCGTGAAACGCGCACTTGGAAATGCACATTCACGGAGCGGGATTGTCCTTTGGTCCTTTCGGCGGGATGCGTTTCGCGTAGTGAGTTCCCCGAATACTCTCTTGAGGAAATGCAGAAAGAAGCCGACCGGCGCATGTATAAAGATAAAGCTGCATGGTACATGAGCTCTGGATTCGATCGTCGCCGGTAGTGTGTGGTTATCAATTTGGGCCTGCGATCAGATTCAAAAGAAAACAGGCCAGAAGCTGAAACATGCTTCTGGCTTGTGAGCTTACTGGTCGGGGCGACAGGATTTGAACCTGCGACATCCTGCTCCCAAAGCAGGCGCGCTACCAAACTGCGCCACGCCCCGACAAAGCGCGTTCGCAATTATAGCAGAAACGGCGAGCACTGGCGAAAATATGCTGCTCTACGGTATAATACCTCCGTTTTCTAAGCGCCCATGGCTCAATGGATAGAGCAACGGACTTCTAATCCGTAGGTTGTAGGTTCGAGTCCTACTGGGCGCGCCAGTTCATTAGCAGGTCAGCGGCGTGAAGCTACTGGCCTGTTTGCATTATCGCGAAGAGGAAACCGGTACGGGAAAACCGCAGGGATAATCGCATTGCGTTAGATTGCCGTTGAAGAAACAATTGAGTACCACGCATATACGATCATTGACGTAAGGTTATAAGCGTGTGCTTCTTTACGCTGATCGCGTTTTTGTCAGTTGAAAGCGAAAAGAATGAAAACGCATGCTAGGCTCAATTTATGCATAACTTTTGATATGTAATTCTCCCGAGAGACAAACTCGCGTATTGATCTGCGCAGACTTCTGGTAAAAGTCAAGCGCAGATCTCTGCTGCATTTATGTTCAATTTATGAATCCGCAAAAGGGAAGTGCGTGCAAAAGGGCGGGATACCGGGCCGTTTGTATCTTTGCGATTACCGAATGATTTTACATATTGCTTTTTGGGGTCAAGCATGCGATTTTAGATGTATCAACACGAAGCCGGGTGCTTCTTAGGGTTTCGTGTGCAGGTAATGAAAAGTGCATAATCGAAAAAGAAGGAGGGTGAAATGAGTGGCATTCATGTGACCAGTGAGATCGGCAAGCTCAAAAAAGTTTGCCTGCATCGACCTGGCGACGAATTGCTGAACCTCCCCCCGTTCGAACTGGAGCGTCTGCTGTTTGATGACGTTCCGTTCCTGGAGGTCGCTCAGCAGGAACACGATCGTTTTGCGGAACTCATGCGCGGAGAGGGCGTTGAGATTCTCTATATTGAGAAGCTCGTCGCCGAGGTGTTTGACGCCGATCCCGCTCTGCGTGATCAGTTCCTCGACCAGTACATCGCTGAAGCTGGCATCGTCAACGACGCCTACAAGGCGGTCGCTCGCGAGAAGCTCGCTTCTATCAGCGACAACCTGGAATTCGTGAATAAGACCGTGGCCGGTCTTGCCAAGTCCGAACTCGAGCTTCCTGTTACGGGTGGCAGGCTTGCCAGCTTGGTTGGAGCCGACGATGACAGCGACCTCGTCATCGACCCGATGCCCAACCTGTACTTCCAGCGCGACCCGTTTGCCTGCATCGGCAATGGTGTTTCTCTCAATCGCATGTACTCTGTCACGCGTAACCGCGAGACGCTCTACGGCGATTATGTATTTAAGTATCATCCGGAGTACAAGGGCACGCCGTTGTGGTACGACCGCGGTCAGACGTTCCACATCGAAGGTGGCGACATCCTGAACCTGTCCCGCACCGCGCTTGCCATTGGCATTTCTCAGCGCACCCAGGCGGCAGCTATCGATGCTATCGCGCAGAACATCTTCTGGAAGTCCGAGGGCTGCGAGATCGAGAAGATCTTCGCGTTCGACATCCCCAACAACCGCGCCATGATGCATCTTGACACCGTGTTCACCCAGATCGATGTTGACAAGTTCACCATCCATCCGGCAATTATGGGCACGTTGCGTGTCTTCGAAATCACCCGCGGCAACGCCGAGGGCGAGATCAGCATCAAGGAACACACTGACTCCCTGGAGAAGATCCTCGAGTACGCTACCGGTGTCGACGGCGTTAAGCTGATCCCGTGTGGCGGCGGCGATCCGATCGCAGCTGCTCGCGAGCAGTGGAACGACGGTTCCAACACGCTGTGCGTGTCTCCGGGTACCATCTGTGTGTATCAGCGCAACACCGTTACGAACGAGTTGCTCGACAAGGAAGGCCTGAAGCTTCTGGTTGTTCCGTCTGCCGAGTTGTCCCGTGGTCGTGGCGGCCCACGCTGCATGAGCATGCCGTTCGAGCGCGAGGATCTTTAAACCCCGTGCCCGTTGTGGCTTTTAGTTTTGTCTTTTACGGCTTTTGGAGTAGGTGCCTGCTCCAAAAGCCGAGAAGAGCGGGCGGTTTGCCGTCCGCAGTAGATAACCTTCTTTATAGAAAGGAACCAACATGCCTGTTTCTTTGAGTGGTCGTGACTTCCTGAGGTTGCTCGACTTCACTACCGAGGAGATCGAGTACATGCTCACCCTGGCCAAGAACTTCAAGGACATGAAGCGCGCTGGCGTGCCTCATCGTTACCTTGAGGGCAAGAACATCGTGCTGCTGTTCCAGAAGACCTCCACTCGCACCCGCTGCGCCTTCGAGGTTGGCGGCATGGATCTGGGCATGGGCGTGACCTACCTTGATCCGGGCAGCTCCCAGATGGGCAAGAAGGAGTCCATCGAGGACACCGCCCGCGTTCTGGCTCGCTTCTATGACGGCATTGAGTTCCGTGGCTTCGCTCAGAGCGACGTCGAGGAACTGGCCAACAGCGCTTGCGTGCCTGTGTGGAACGGCCTGACCGACATGTGGCATCCCACCCAGATGCTGGCTGACATCATGACCGTCCAGGAGAACTTCAACTACGACATCAAGGGCAAGACCCTGGTGTTCATGGCTGACGCTCGCAACAACGTTGCCCGTTCGCTGATGGTTGTCTGCTCCAAGCTGGGCATGAACTTCGTCGGCTGCGCGCCGAAGGAGAACTGGCCCGACCAGGAGCTCATCGACACCTGCACCGCTATTGCTGCTGAGAATGGCTGCACCGTTAAGCTGACCGAGGACGTTGCCGAGGCTTGCACGGGCGCTCATGCCATCTACGCCGACGTTTGGGTATCCATGGGTGAGCCCGACGAGGTTTGGGCCGAGCGCATCAAGCTGCTGGAGCCCTATCGCGTGACCAAGGAAGTTATGGCCATGGCCGACCCCAGCGCTATCTTCCTGCACTGCCTGCCCAGCTTCCACGACACCAACACCACCATCGGTGCCGACATCGCTGAGCGCTTCGGTGTTACCGAGATGGAGGTCGAGGACGAGGTCTTCGAGTCCAAGCAGTCCAAGGTGTTCGATGAGGCTGAGAACCGCATGCACACCATCAAGGCTGTCATGTACGCAACCCTGTCCTAAGGTTTGCTTGTCTCGCTCGGGTGTCTCTTGTGGGCACCCGAGTTTCTTTCCTTATTTGATTGGAACTGTTAATTAGGAGGATTCCAATGGGTTACCAGAAGGGTGACGGCAAGTCCGTCGTTATCGCTTTGGGCGGCAACGCCCTAGGCAACACCCCGCAGGAGCAGCTCCAGCTCGTTCAGAACACGGCGAAGCACATTGTTGACATGATCGCTGAAGGCACCAACGTCATCGTTTCTCATGGCAACGGCCCCCAGGTTGGCATGATCAATAACGCATTCGCGTACGCTTCCGCTAACGATGGCAAGACCCCGGAGATGCCGTTCCCCGAGGCCGGCGCTATGAGCCAGGGCTATATCGGCTATCAGCTGTCCCAGGCTATTTTGAACGACATGAAGCAGCGCGGCATCGACCGTTCGTCTGCATGCATCGTTACACAGACGGTTGTCGACGCTGACGATCCTGCGTTCCAGAACCCCACCAAGCCGGTTGGTGCGTTTATGGACGAAGAGACTGCCAAGGCCAAGGCTGCCGAGATGAACATCACGGTGAAGGAGGACGCTGGCCGCGGTTGGCGTCAGGTTGTCGCTTCTCCTATCCCGAAGCGCATCGTTGAGTTCGACGCCGTGAAGGACCTCGTGGACAACGGCTACATCGTCGTTTCCACTGGTGGCGGCGGTGTTCCGGTGTTCGAGACCGAGAACGGCTACGTAGGCACCCCTGCCGTTATCGACAAGGATCGCTCTAGCTCGCTGATGGCTTCCGAGTTCGGCGCTGACATGTTGGTCATTCTGACGGCTGTGGAGAAGGTGTGCATCAACTTCAACACGCCCGAGCAGGAAGAGATCTCCGAGATGACCGTCTCGCAGGCTCGCGAGTACATCGCTCAGGGCCAGTTTGCTCCCGGCTCCATGCTGCCCAAGGTTGAGGCTTGCATCGAGTACGTCGAGAAGTTCCCGCAGGGCAAGGCGCTCATCACCTCTCTCGAGTGCGCGGCCGCTGGCCTGCGCGGCGAGACCGGCACCATTATCGTTGCCGACTAGTCTGTGCGTTTCGCGTTTTGCGGTAAAGCATTATGAAGGCGGCATTCGCTTCGGCGGGTGCCGCTTTTTCGTGGTGCGAATAAGAGAGGGGGAGGGTGGTGTTGCGGCGGCATGCTACAATATTGCATTAACGCTGCCCGCCATTCAGAGGAAGAAGGATCATGCAGATTCGCGAACACATCGATCAACTGGTGCATGCGGCTCTCGTAGCTGCTGTTGAGAAGCAGGCTTTGGCCCTCGACCCGATTCCGGAAGCTGCCCTTGAGCGACCCCGCGACGAGTCGAACGGCGACTGGGCTTCCACGGTCGCCATGCGATGCGCGAAGGCTGCGAAGCGTAATCCACGCGAGATCGCCCAGATTATCGTCGACAACGTTCCCGAAAACGACATGATTAGCTCGATCGAGATCGCAGGACCGGGCTTCATTAACATTCGATTGGCACCCGCTGCTTTACAAGGCGTGGTTGCCGAAGCGCGTGCTGTCCAGGCAAATTTCGGCAAAAGTGAGCTGGCGGACGGTTCGGTGAAGCTCAACCTCGAGTATGTGTCGGCAAACCCAACAGGTCCGTTGCACGTAGGTCATGGCCGCTGGGCTGCGCTGGGCGACGCGATGGCGCGCGTCATGCGCCATGCTGGCTACGAAGTGTATGAGGAATTTTACGTAAACGACCACGGCACACAGATGGATGTTTTCGGCAACTCGGTGTCGGTACGCTACATGCAGCTGCTCGGTTATGACCGTGAGATGCCCGAAAAGTGCTATGGCGGAAGCTATGTGGCTGACATCGCACAGGGTATCATCGACCGCGAAGGCGATGCTTACGTTTCTCTGAGTGACGAAGAGCGCATGAAGGCGTTCCGCGAAATTGCCTATCAGCAGATGCTCGACCTGCAGAAAAACGTGCTTGGTCGCCTGGGCACCACATTCGACCGCTGGTTTAGTGAGCGCGGTTTGTACGAGGAAAACGAGCAGGGTGAAAGCGCTGTGTCACGTTCACTAGCCGCTATGGAAGAAAAAGGCTACGTATACACCGACCAAGGGGCTACGTGGTTCCGCTCGACCGCGCTTGGTGATGAAAAAGACCGTGTGCTCATCAAGGCAAATGGCGAAATGACCTATTTCATGTCGGATGTTGCCTATCACTACGACAAAATGATGCGCGGCTTTGATCATCTGATCGACCTGTGGGGCGCCGACCATCACGGTTACATCAAGCGTTGTGAGTGTATGCTTGAGGCGTGGGGGTGGCCTGGCGCGCTTGAGGTAGTGCTTGGTCAATTGGTGAACTTGTACCGCGATGGCGAGGCAGTGCGCATGTCGAAGCGCACGGGCGAAATGGTTACACTTGAGGAACTCATTGATGAAGTGGGTGTTGACGCCACGCGCTACCTTATGTTGTCGCGCTCGTCTGACCAGCCCATTGATTTCGATATTGAGGTTGCAAAGAAGAAGGACGCATCGAATCCGGTCTACTACGTACAGTATGCCCACGCGCGCATCTGTTCTATCCTGCGTAAGGCGGCAGGTGTACAGGGAACTGACAACGCTCCTGGTGTTGCTGAACTCGCCGTACAAGTGATACCTGCTGAAGTTGATCTCTCGCCACTCACGCATGACGCTGAGCTTGCGTTGATGCGTAAAATGGCCGACTTCCAAGACGTGGTGGCCGCCGCAGCGCGTGATCGTGCACCCTTCCGTTTAACACATTACGCTCAGGAACTTGCTGGCTTGTTCCATCAGTTCTACACGAATTGCCACATTATCGGTGAAGCTGACGATGTTCAGGCAGCGCGCTTGGCGCTGGCCGATGCCACACGCATCGTGTTAGCGCTCACGCTTGAGTTGCTGGGTGTAAGCGCCCCTGAGCGCATGTAGGAGTCGGGTAAAAGTAGGGAAGAGGGAAGTCGCAAGACTGCAAGGGGAGGGAAGGCCTCGGCTGCTTCCCTCCCCTTTTTGCATAAGCCTTGCAGTTCCGTCGTGTGGTGTTACGAATGACGTAGCATCGTGATTGCTATTAAATTACCCCTTCGGAATCCATACGCATAAGGGCAACATTGTTGCGCAGGCGCTTTGCTGTATCGCGCGTTATAAGCTCGTCTTCATATAGCTCTTGAATGCGTTCGAGTTCCATCTGATACCCCATTAGCAAGAAGGTAGCGGCATCGTTGTCGGCGCGCGCAATGGCGGTAAGCGACGGCGGGGTTGCGCTGAATACGTTGCAGGTGTGTTGGTACTGCATAACAAGGTCACTCACTTCGCCGCTCGGGTAGTGTGGATCCGACAAGAGCTCGGTCAGGTGTTCAAGCGCGTACTTGTGCGCTTCAATCTGCACGTGGCGCCATGCGTCTTGCTTTTGCTCGTCGGTAAGTGCGGGGATATGATGGCCGATAGCTTGCGTTACCTGCTTTGAGAGCAGGCGACTGCGCCGCCATGCGCTGTCGAGTGCTTGCACCAAGCTTGCGTCGGCGAGCAGCACTTCTGCCTCTGCCAAGCGGTCGAGGTAGCGCCGTGCGGTTCCCGGATCGGTTTCATCTTGGTTGAGCATTTCCTCAACCTTCTCGCGCTGCCAATGCAGTGCCATGATCTTCAGCGTCGGATCACTGTCCTCTTCGAGTCCATGCTCGCTTACCAGCTTGGCGATACGTGTCCGATAGGAGCTTGTGGCCTTTTGCACAGCAATACGGTTCTCGGCGGTTTGAAGCGCTGTTAGTTCAGCCATAACAGCGCCGAGCATGTCGACGACTAGCTTTGTTTCCTGTTCAACCACTTCGGTATCGGGCTGCTTCGGTTTTGGTGCGATAAGGGGCACTACAAACGTTGATATAAGCAGCGTGCACAGGATGACACCACACGCCAAAAAGATAATAAGGTTTCTCTGTGGGAAGAGCATCACCGGATTTGTCGACACGTAGAACGGGATAGAGAAGAGGATTGATAGCGTGATGGTTCCCTTTGCTCCCGATAGCGTGGTAATAAGTGCGTCACGCAGCGGCAGCTTGACGTTGCGAGTGCGTCCTTCCTTCCGCCAGCGCAAAAGCTCCATAGCCGCTGTCCAGATGAAGCGAATTCCCAACAGAATGATCGTGATGAGTGCAACGTACAGGATGAGTGAAACGTTACTGATGGTTACGTCATCCCACGTGCGTTGCATGGCTCGCGGCAACTGCGTACCCAAAAGTACGAACACAACACCGTTCAAGGCGAAGGCAAGTACCTTCCATACACTGCTCGACACGATGTTCATTTTAGATACCGAAGGGCCTGCGTCATTGGTTGAGGTGATGCTCATAAGGCCGGCCGTAACGACGGCGATTACACTGCTGACGCCAATGTGGTCGGCGAATAGGTAGATGATGAAGGGGGTGGACAGGTCAAACAGTGTATGGAAGGTGGTGTTGTCAACACCGATGCGTGCAGCACGCCCCAGTAACAGCTTGCCCAGCAAGCCCAGCAGCGCTCCGAGCACGAGCCCGCCACAGAATTCCAGCAGGAAATCGCCAGTAGCATGCATCAGCGAGAAGGCTCCAGTACTTACCGCAGCGATGGCGAACTGGAATGAGACGATGCCGCTGGCATCGTTGAGCAGCAGCTCGCCTTGTAGTATGCGTTTCTGGCGGTCGGGGATGGCAACCACTTTAGAAAGCGACGACACGGCAACGGCGTCGGTGGGGCCAAGTGCTGCACCCAGTGCGATGGCGGCAGCAAGGGGGATAGAAGGGATCAGTGCATTCACTGCAAAGCCGATGATAAGTGCGGTCACTAACACCAGTCCGATAGCCAACGAAAGGATTGGCTTTTTCAGTCTCCAGAGTGTGGCGACGTCGGCCGATTTCGTCTCGTCGTAGAGCAAAGGGGCAATAAACAGCACGAGGAACAACTCGGGGTCGAGTTTGATATTGATTTCTCCCGACATGAATAACGCGATCACTACGCCGATGGCAATCTGTACCAAGGGTAGCGATATCTTCGGTATGATCTGATCGAGAACAGCCGACACTAAGACTGCCGCGAGAAGCAGCAGCGCCAAGAGTAATGTTTCCATGCAAGTACTCCGAATCGTAGGTTTCGCCGTTAGTGTACCGTACGATTCACTCGGTTTCTTGCGAGAGTTGAGTAAGGGTTACAAAAATGAAAAAAGCTCCCAAAAGGAAGCTTTAAGGTCGATGGTGGATCGTCGGGGACTCGAACCCCGGACCTTGGGATTAAGAGTCCCCTGCTCTACCAACTAAGCTAACGATCCGTTTCAAAATATGTAAAGCTGCTTTTAGCGCTTGGCTATTTTAGTGCATCTGAGCAAATGATGCAAGTAAAATCTCTAAGCGTTTTCAAACTGCGCTGGGGTGGGTAATCGGACTCGAACCGACGACCTCCAGAGCCACAATCTGGCGTTCTAGCCAACTGAACTATACCCACCAAGGCGCAAGGCGAAATTATAGAGATAATGCTCGTTCGATGCAAGAGCAAATCCCGTTATTTTTCAACGTCTTTGCCAGGCTGGAATTGACGGCCTTCTTTTGCCCATACGCGGTACTCGGCGGAAGCCGTGAACAAGGCGTCGGAAGAAGAGTTGATGGCCGTTTCCAGCGAGTCTTGAATCACGCCGATGATAAAGCCGATAGCAACTACCTGCATGGCAATGTCGTTTCCGATGCCAAACAGCGAGCACGCCAAGGGGATGAGCAGCAGTGATCCGCCGGCCACACCCGATGCGCCGCATGCTGATACTGCAGCTAAGGCGCTCAAAATAACAGCGGTGGGAATGTCGACACTCACGCCAACGGTGTGTGCGGCGGCCATGGTCATAACGGTGATGGTTACTGCAGCGCCGGCCATGTTGATGGTGGCACCAAGTGGAATTGATACCGAGTAATTATCCTTGTCAAGGCCGAGTTTGCGGCACAGCTCCAGGTTTACTGGAATGTTCGCCGCAGAGCTGCGGGTGAAAAACGCTGTGATGCCGCTATCCTTCAGACAGCGCAGTACGAGTGGATAGGGGTTCTTGCGCATGGTGATAAATGACAGCAGCGGATTGGTTACTAACGCAATGAACAGCATGCAGCCGACCAAGATGATAAGTAGCTGCCCATATTCCGTAAAGATCTCGAGACCGTTTTCCGATACCGAGGTGTACACGAGACCCATGATACCAAACGGAGCGCAGGCAATGATCCAGCGAACCACGGTAGCAACGGCGTCGGAGATACTGGTGAACACGTCTTTCGTCTGCTGCTTTGCCGCACGCAACGCGATACCCAACACGATAGCCCACACGAGGATGCCCAGATAATTCGCGTTCAGAAGCGCGTCAACGGGGTTCGCTACGGCGTTTGATACTAGTGTGGTTAACACCTCGCCGATACCCGACGGTGAGTCTTGTTCGACGGCGGCCGTTAGTGTGATGTCAACAGGGAACACCATGCTTGCCAGCACTGCCACGAGCGCGGCGATGAAGGTGCTGGCCGCGTAAAGCAGCACGACGGTTTTCATGGAGCCTGCTGTCTTCGCATTTGCGAGTGCGCTGATGACCAAGAAGAACACGAGCACCGGCGCGATACTCTTCAATGCCGACACGAAGAGGGTTCCTAGTAAAGATACAACCGAAAGACCAGGTACAGCTATGGCAAGCACGATGCCAATGACTAAGCCGATAACAATTCTCTTTACAAGGCTGATTGATCCCCAAGCCTTACCGATGCCCTTTAACGCTTCCATGGGCACTTCCTTTCAGTTCCGATGTGTGGGTTGATTGAATATGGTGCGGGCGAAAGGACTTGAACCTTCACGGGGGTTGCCCACCAGAACCTAAATCTGGCGCGTCTGCCAATTCCGCCACGCCCGCACAAAAGCCGAATCGCCACCCTAGTTTAAAGCGGCGATTCGCATGATAGCAGATTAGCGAGAATTGTGCCTGTAATAGTGCATCCGAATGGCAAAACGGGGCGATAGACGTGTTACTACGTTGGGGAACTTAGG
>NZ_JAAKEA010000031.1:0-2254 GCF_011038935.1 Adlercreutzia sp. ZJ138
CGCAGTTGACTCAAATGGAGAAGAACCTGATGCAAAGGTAGTGGCAACACTAAACCACACAGCCATCGAGAAGGCACGCCGTCTGGCAGGCTACAACATGATCGTGACCTCAGAGACATCAATAAGCGATGCTGAAATCTATTCAACCTACCACAATCTCTGGCGCATAGAGGAATCCTTTAAGGCGATGAAGTCCCAACTTGACGCGAGACCTGTGTATCTGCAAAAGCCCGAATCGATCACCGGACACTTCCTTATCTGCTACCTGTCTGTGCTGCTTGAGCGGCTCGTACAGCTAAAAGTGTTAGATGGGCGCTTTTGCACTGAAGAGATAATGAGACTTGCACACAATTATCGTGTAGTTGAGGTCTCTGAACGAAAATACGTCAACATCTCCAAGTCCTTACCCATCATCGACGAGTTGGAGAAAATGACGGGGCTGCCGCTGGGCAATTACTACCTTACGAAAGGACAAGTCGACTCCATTGTTAACTGCCAATTCAACATACCCAATGCCCAGTAGTGCCGCACACCGAAGCACGTTCGAAGGATAGGACGACCCACCTGATGACACCGATGGCTTGGGTATACAACGTTTAAAAGACAAAGCGGAGTGTACCTACAAACCATGTCGAGTTCTTAGCACCAGAAATGAAATCGAAACTCGGAAGTCAGGTCGCATGATAGCAGATTAGCGAGAATTGTGCCTGTAATAGTGCATCCGAATGGCAAAACGGGGCGATAGACGTGTTACTACGTTGGGGAACTTAGGCGCGATGACATATAATTGAGCTTGTGACGTAGTGGGGTTTTCGTGGCGAAGGTGGCTTCTATGGCAGGACAGACAGCGGGTGTCTACGAGAACGGCGTTTTCCGAAAGGGCAACGTGCGTATATCCGATTTGACAGGACGTAAGATGCTGCCTATTGGCAACAGCAACTTCATCACGGTGGTGGAAAACTCGGTGTTTATCGACAAATCCATGCTGGTAGCTGACGTGCTTGATAGTGGTGCTGTAGCTACGCTGTTTTGTCGACCTCGTCGCTTCGGAAAGTCGTTGAACCTGAGTATGCTGCAGTCGTTTCTTGAGATTCCCTCGCCGAATGACCCGTCTGCCATGGACACGACACCGCTCTTTCAAAACCTTGCCGTATGGGATGCTGAGGGTGGCCGCTATCAGGAATACTTCCAGGCATACCCTGTTGTACGCATTTCATTCAACGACGCGAAACAGCTGGCGTGGGACGAAGCGAGTGCTCCCGTCTTTAGGATTTGACACCAGAAGTCTTTAGGATTTTCGACATACGCTTATCTGTAAAAACCAGCCAATGAGCTGGTCTTTTTGTATATTCTGTGAAGGGTTGACAAGTTACTTCAAAAGGGTTTTCTATATGGTGCTATGGAGTTATAATAGAAGCATTGCTGCTATGAAGAAAGGGTGAGCGATGGCGTATTTCTTGAAGAAGTCCAAGAACAAAAAAGGACTCTATTTACAGATATACGAAAGCCACTGGGATGCCGGACGCGGGCACACGGTAAATAGCTCTGTGAGAGCACTTGGATATGAACACGAACTGCGCGAAGCAGGCATTGCTGACCCTATTGCCCACTTTAAGGCCGAAGTTGATGAGATGAATGCTAAGCGTAAAGCTAAAAAGGCTGCCTCAAAAGTCAAACGTATTGGTGAGCATACACCAGAGCGCTTCTTAGGACATTTTCCCTTACGCGCCGTAAATGAGGCGCTTAAGGTAGCACAGGATTTAGCGTATCTTCAGATGGCGGGGGGATTTCGCTTCTCGCTGCACGGGTTATTATCAGATCTTATCTATGCTCGGGCAGTATCCCCCTGTTCTAAGTCACGCACGTTTCATGATGTCATCCCTCAGCTTGCCGGAGCTGACAAAACCTATTCGCTTGACCAGCTCTACGAGGGAATCTGCTTTTTGGGATCTGAGTACCAAAAGGTAGTAGAGATTTACAACCACAAAGTCTCTGAATTGTTTGATCGTGATACTTCGACAACGTACTTTGACTGCACGAACTTTTTCTTTGAGATTGACCGTGAAGATACTCTTCGACACAAAGGAGTATCCAAAGAAGGTCGCAAAGACCCGATTGTGGGACTAGGTCTTTTACTTGATGCTGACTGTATCCCACTTGGCATGGTTATCTATCCTGGCAATGAGTCAGAAAAGCCGGTAATTCGCGAGGTTATATCCCAAACAAAGCGACGCAACAATATGTACGGGCGTAC